>JAZDDC010000310.1:0-21396 GCA_036679565.1 Gemmatimonadota bacterium | reverse complement strand
GGCATCGGCGTTGTCCGCCTTGTTGGGCCTCGCCACCTTTTCCACCGGCTCCTCCATCACCTCCGGGTCCGCCCTTACCACCGGGACCACCCGGAGCACGTACATCGACAAGACCGGCAAGAAACGGCTCCTCCTCCGGCGAGATAACCGTGACTCGGCCACCGAAACCGCCTCGACCACCCGGGCCACCGTTTCCACCGGCTCCTCCCGCCCCGCCCGGACTCCCGGGGCAACCTGCCTCACCGTCCACGCCCACCGTCCCGTCGGATCCTTTTTCGCCACGGCCCAGGCGATCGTAAAACGGGGACGAAAGAATGCCAACACGCACCGTCACGTCGGGGCCGTTTCCACCCGCTCCACCGCGCTGCCCCCGTTCGCCCGTAAATATGAATTCGGTTCGCGCACATTCGTAACTAGGCGCCACTGCCAAGAATCCGTTCGCTGATGGCTTTGCCTTCAGGAACGCATTCAACCGAAAACCGGTCGCAGCACTGCGGAGTGGATCGTCGTGGCTGTCCCAGGTACCGTCTTCTCTGGGCGAGGCGTCCGGACTCGTGCGTCTGAGCATGATGACATGCAACGCGGGAGGATCATCTTCGTCGTAGCGTGTTGAAAACGGCATTACGGATCCGTCGTCGAGCACCGCGAGGTAATTCGCTTCGATGCGGCGGCCCGGGCACGCTGACGACTGACCCTCGATGCGAATCTGTTGAATCCGCGCAGCGAGGCCGGGATCGGGCGCGAGGTCCGCGGGTGGACGGGAGGGTCCGCATCCGATCAATGTGGCCACCCCTACTCCACTCAACACAAGTCTCAAGTTACCAGGACACATCAGCCCCCCCTTGTGTGCATTTCTCTGTGTGGATCCGATCTGAGGCTCGAAATCTGATACAACGCCCCACGATCCGAGGTATTTTTGCGTTGTTCCGCGCCGCGGTCGGTCCGTTGTCGCCAATGATCAGCAATCAATTGAACAAGGCCATCATCCGAGACCCCATCGCGGATCGGTTCGCGCAGGTCAAAACCCTGATCAGCGTAAAGACACGTGAACAACATGCCGTCCGCCGTCAAGCGTGCTCGGTCACACGTACGACAGAACGGTTCCGTCGTCGATGCAATGATGCCAAACCTGGTGCCATCATCCAGGTGATACCGCTCAGCCGGTGCCGTCGAACCATCTTTGCGAACAACCGGCTCGATAGCCCCGTGATGTGCCGCGATGGTCGTCAAAATCTCAGTCCGTGGTACCACCTTATCCATAGACCACTGCGTGGCACCACCAACATCCATATACTCAATGAATCGAAGCTCTGCTCCGACGCTGCCCGCAAAGTCTAAGAGGTCAAGCAACTCGTCGTCGTTGAATCCGCGGGTCACCACAGTGTTGATCTTGGTTCCCGTGAATCCCAACCGTTGAAGTTCTTTCAAAGCCCCGACCACATCGGCCAACTTTGATCGTCTCGTAAATTCGCGGAAACGACTTTCCTGCAACGTGTCGAGGCTCACAGTCATGCGTTTGAGACCAGCGGTTCGGAGATCAGCCGCAAACCCAGACAACGTGACGCCATTGGTAGTCATGGCAAGATCCGTTATTGCAGGGATCTCCCCAATCATCCGCACAAGTTTGACGATCCCCTGACGAAGCAATGGCTCCCCGCCCGTCAGTCGAATTTTGTCAACACCGACTTGGGAGAAAATCCGAATGACCCTGGCAATCTCTTCGAACGTGAGCAGCGAGGGCTTGGGCAACCAGACGTAATCCTCCTCCGGCATACAATATTGGCAACGGAGGTTACATCTATCGGTTACCGAGACCCGTAGGTTTCGAAGCGGTCTTCCAAATGTATCTCGAATCACGTCATCCATAGACAGAAGGATAGCCGGTCTGCCATCATCTGCGAACCAGTGCCGTGGCCCCATAGGCACTCGCCGCCGCCACTAACGCCAACAGATTCGGCGTGAGAAACCCCGCTATCGGTGTCGTGACCATGATCCGCGCCGTCAGGAACGTCACCAGGCCAGCGAACACCGCCGCGAAGGCGTGACTCGCCCGCGCGCGCCGATGGAACAGTCCCGCCAACATCGGGACAAAGAGGACAACGCCCACGATGGAGTAAAAAATCGCAAGTGCCTGGACGATTGTTTCTGAGATCAGGGCGATGGCGATGGAGAGAACGCCACCACCGACCGCAGCCCAACGAGCGACCCGGAGCACATCCGCATCGCTCGCATCGGGAACCAGGAACCGCTTGTACAGGTCCTTGGAAAGTGACGTGGACAACATGAAGAGAATGGCATCGGCAGAGCTGATCTCGGCCATGAAAATCGCACCCAAACCCAAAGCGCCCACCGCCACCGGCAAACCGTTCTTCAGCAGCGTGGGCAACGCGCTTTCCTGTTCAGCCAAACCCGGGAAACGCACGTGCGCAATCATTCCCAACAATGCGGGAACCAAGGCAAAGATCAAAAGAACGGCGGCGGAGATGCCGACGCCCATCCGTACCGCACGTTCGTCCCTAGCCCCATATATCTTTTGTATGATGCCGGGCGAGATCATGAAATTGGGAAGGAGCAGTGCAAGAAAAAAAATGGCGTTTGCACCTGGCGGACCCCAAAAACTCACGTAGTCAGGGCCAATACTTTGTGCACCTTGAAAGAGCCCGCTAAACCCACCGACGGACACCAGCGCCAACGGTAACGCAACGGCGAATCCCAACAACAAGACCACGAGCTGAATCGCATTGATCCACGCAGCACCGGCCAAACCGCCGGCAGTGAAATACGTGATCATGATGGCACCACCGCCAACATAAGCAACCGCACGGGGAATCCCGGCAACCGCCTCGAGCACGAAACCCAACGCCATGATTTGAGCGGCTAGTAAGGCTGGGGTGCCAAGCCAGAGGAACCCCGTTATGGTTCCGCGCACCCCAGCACCGAAACGTGCCTCGAGAAAGTCTCCAACGGTCAAGTAACCGTTGTCTCGTGCCAGTCTCCAGAAACGTGGACCCAGCCAAAACGCCACGAAGAAAGCACCGATACCCGCAGTGCCAACCCACCACCACGCCGAGAAACCTTGCACATAGCCAATGCCCGCCGCTCCAACGGTCGTGCCCGCACCAATGTTCGCAGCCAGCACCGTTGAACCGGTCAAGACGGGGTTAAGCGAACGACCGGCCACAAAAAAATCTTCCGCGCGTTTTACACGTCGCGAGAGCCACACACCGAGCACCAAAAGTGTCCCGGCGTACAATGCGAGTACAACGAGATACAGATTCACCGGGGTGACCTCACCGCGCAGCCAAGTCCCGGACAGACGGGATCCCGGGGAGTCCGGTTGCGGTGGTCACCGCCCTCAGAATCGCCTGCGCAGCCGCATCGGCAGCGAGTGCGCCAACGACAAGCATGTCCGGTGGCCCGTCGAGCGTGCCGAGCGATAACGCAAAGACGATGTCACCGTCCATCGGGGTATGCACCGGCGAAATAGTCCGTGCGAGACCGTCGTGAGTCACCACAGCGATGCGAGTCGCCTGCGTCTTGGTGAGTGACGCGTTGGTGGCAACGAGCACCAACGTCGTATTTCTGCCACCGAATCCTCGACCGCGAATCTCACCGCGTCGTATCAACGCCGCCTGATCCAGAAACGTTTGCGTGTCCACATTGAGCGCACCGGCCACGATCTCTCCGGTGGCGGGGTCGAGGACGTCTCCGACTGCGTTCACTGCGGCAATGGCGCTCACGATAAGGCCATTGGGCAATTGGATCGCTGCGGTGCCAACTCCAGACTTCATTGGCATACCACGTGCGATCTTTCCAACGGTGGCTCCAGCGCCGGCTCCCACGCTTCCTTCTTCAAACATCCCCGCAGTCGCGTTGGACGCCGCACGGTACCCACAGTCAGCATCTGGCCGAATCGTGGCATCGCCCCCAACACCAAGATCGAAAAGCGCCGCCGCGGGCACGATGGGCACAACACCCGTACCCACGTTGAACCCGATATTCTTTTCTTCCAGATACCGTACCACACCGGTTGCAGCATCGAGCCCGAACGCGCTTCCGCCGGCAAACACGACGGCATGCACCCGTTCGACCGTGTTCCCCGGTCGGAGCAGGTCGGTCTCGCGTGTCGCAGGTGCGGCACCGCGTACGTCAACACCCGCCACCGCTCCGTCTTCAGCAAGAATGACGGTGCAACCGGTCATCCTGGAAGACAATGTTTCGTGCCCCACTTTGATTCCGGGAACCCGGGTGAGCCCGTGCGGGGCCTGTGCGCTACACATCCCGGAAACGCAAAGACTGATTCCTATCAATAACGACCTAAACCTCACGCCAACCTCCCACGTTCGTCGTGGCATTCAGCACACATGTAGTTTTGCCCGGTAATGAACGTCTACCGGCCTATGCGTGACACATAGAAGGTAGCTTTGGTCAGTCTGGACAGTTAAGAAAAACGGAGTTACATGAACACAATCAAGGACATGCCTGACAAGAGCTGCTGCTAAATCGAATCATCGGCCACAATGGCTGTTTGGATTGGCAGTCCTATGGTTGTTTACTAACGGCTTGTGAGATAAGGGGTTACATGCTGCCTGAAGGCAGGATGGAACCTTGGCATAGTTTTGGCTGTCTTACTGGGTGAAGACCGAGCGACGATTGAGGTTCGGCCAGAACGAGAAACCGGGAGCCAATTATGAATGCGTGCATGAAACAGAACACGACGGCACCCACCGACGACGAAATCGAAGATACGATGAGCCAGCTCGTGCCCCACGTGCACGATCTCTTACACCGGATCACGAATACGGAACCGGTTACGTCGAAAGAACAGGGATACCGAATGGTGAGTCCCCTTCGGTTTCCGGACAGTGTCGGTGAGGGATGGGTCGTTGCCGAGCTATTCCGCTACCGTCACGAAGTGCGGTTGGACATTCGCGTTGACCACAACCGGATGTTCGCGGCCCCGTCTGGCGACCCCACGGATCGTCGATGCTTCCTGAACGACTACATCGCGTCCGTGACCGTTGGTTTCGGCGCCGACATGATTCCGGGCGACTTTGTCCGCAGCGTCGTCGCGGGCGTGACCGCCGCACGAGATGCAGTGAAGCGTCACAACAAACAAAGTCAAACGCCGTGGGCGGAAATCCGGGTTGCGGCCACAACCTTGGAACCGGTCGCGTAGCAGAAACAGCGCCAACACAAAACCCCCGAGCGTCGAGCTTGGGGGTTTTTTTTCGCACGGTCATGGGCGTTCTGCGCTCCCAAAAAACGCCGAGTTACTTCTAGAGTGTAATTTCCGCGGATTCCGGGGCGCTGTTCGTTAATCCCCGGACACTATTCGACCGGCAACTCCGAGTATTCGTTCGCAACATCTAACCGACTTAATTCCGCCTCGACCTCCGTCTCGATGCACGTCGGACAGATACCATGCGTGAAAGACGCCTCGGAACGTTTGGCAACGTAACGCTCCACACTGGTCCAGACATCCGCGGTATCTCGAATTTTCTTACAGTAACTGCAAATGGGCAAAAGACCTTCTAGGCGATCTACGTGTTGTTTGAGGCCAAGAATACGTTCAGCGACCCGCAACCGCGCGCCCAGTTCATCGCGGTCAAACGGTTTTGTCACATAATCGTCCGCACCGGCGTCCATGCCTTCGAGAAATTTCCCTTTGCCACTCAACGATGTGAGGATGAGAACATATGTGTAATGGGACAAGTTCAGCGCACGGATACGACGACACAACTCGATACCGGGCATACCGGGCATTAACCAATCGGTTATTACCACCGAGTGATTGGGGCTGCGCTGGAAAACGGACCATGCTTGGTCGCCGTCGGCCGTCACCGTGACGTCATGTCCCAGCTTTCTCAACGTCGTGCCGAGAAGTAGACGTGATGTATCGTCGTCTTCGGCAATCAATATATTCATCGGGTCTTTTTCCCTTCGACCGCAATAAGCCAGTCGAAAAGCGGACGGTTGACTATTTCGTTGTCGGCCAAGCCGATTGCATGTATTGGATCAGATCCTTGTAATGCAGCTCGGCGTCTTCCAATAGGGCTTCGACGTTACTCAAATCGCCCTCGCGACCCTGATGTTCGAGAATCTCGGCCGCGGCACCCATCCCGTCCGCACCGATGGCCCTGGAACTCCCCTTCAGCGAGTGCGCAGCTTCGCGTACAGCGTGAGGATCCGCTTCCTGAACGGCCGATCGTAGATGCGACATCACCGCGGACGAGGCGTCTATGTAGGATTGCGCGAGTTCCTCTTCGAATTCGACGTCGCCGTCTGTCACGTTCGCGAGATAGGATCGGTTGAGAGGCTGTTGGTTCTGGTTGTCCGAAGACATGAAACGTGACTCCTGTTGCGACTCGGTAAGCGGGCGCGATTTATTCCGCGCCGGAAACAACTCGGGGGGTGACCGGTTCGGTGCCGTTCGTTTTGGGTTCCACAGAGTTCAGCCGAACGAGATCACGAAGTTGTCGGTAACTGTCGAGATCGACCTCGAGAAACTCGACGGCAAATCCCTCTGGCGTAACACGCACGACACGTCCGGTCACCTGAACGGATTCCTCATCAGGACCCTCACCCAGATGTACCTTCACCACACAGTCACGCCCACGTGGGATCGACGATTCGCCGCGGACGAACACGCCATTCATGCTGAGGTTATTTGGCCCCACTGACCGGTGAATCGTCCCGGCCGCACTCACGGTCACACCCAGCGCCACTTCGGCCCGGCTAAAACGTCGGGACGGACCGGCGGACACCTGTTCGTCCTCAATGGTGGACCCGTCCACCAGCACCCAACAGGCCTCACCATCGCAGTCGACTAACGTCGACATGTTCGTCGTGCGTATGGTGCCGCCGCTGATCGTTGCGGGCGTAGCCACATGCAACTCACAGGAATTTGGCAACAGATCTCGCAAGTCGGCACCGATTTGTCCCGCAATTTGCCGCACGCTTTCGCGTATCTGGCTTTCGTTCACGGCGCGGGTTGGGGCTTGGGAGGTGACCACCGCCGCCCGTCTGGCAAGCTCTGGCGTCAGGAATACAGAAATTTCCCCATCCCAAAACCCGCTTATCCGCACCGAACTGCCGATCCGAATCGCATCCGCAAATCCGCTCGTGTTGCTCCTTGGCGTGACCGACCACCCGAACGTGGAACCAAGGACCGTCGCCGTAACTTTGTGAACTTCGCGATTGCGTAGGGCCATTCGGTTAGCCGGGGACCAGGTCAAAGACCGTCAAAAAGGACGGACACAGACTTCTCTCACTCTTATCCGTGATCGGCCGGGTACCCGGGGACCTTTAGGAAACGGCTAGCGCAAGATTCTCCAGTTTCCTGAGCGTATGATCGATATTTCTCAAGTGAAGCATGACGAGCGGGAGCAACGTGGCCAAAATATTGGTAGTGGATGACAGACAAGAGATACGCGATACGCTTCGCCAGGTCTTGGCGCGGTGCGGATTCGGCGTCGAAGTTGCCAGTAATGGCCAAGAGGCCATCGATCTATATCGGACCACACAACCCGATGTCGTGCTGCTCGACATGTTCATGCCCGTCATGAACGGCTTCGATGCGTTGTTCCTTATGCGTCAGGAGTTTCCCAAGGCCAAGGTCATTGCCGTGTCAGGCGGCGGGTCGAACATGGGAGCCGACGCGTTACGCGAGGCAAGGAGCCTGGGCGCTCGTCTCACCCTGCAGAAACCGGTCGCACGAGACGTGTTGCTGGCCGCAATCGAACAGCTCCTGGCGGCGTGATTGCGGGAATATCGGTTACGACCCCATGGTTTCGCGGTGTAATTCTGTTCGCCAAAACAACATAAATCGTTGTGGGATAACGACTTGAAACGCCTCAACGCCCATAAAAAGACGCCAATATTCCCGCGATTCGACGTCTGAGATCATGACGGATTCGAGTGGTCTCAAACGTTACAGCTACGTGGGGTTGTGAGCGGAACCACCGCGAGCAGTTTAGGTTTTAACTAAAGTAGGCTTAACCCGCTGAAACTGATTTTCGCCACTGTTTTACCGAAATCCGGCCTGCGGATTCACCGCACTTCCTGCAACAGGAAACCGTGATGCATCGAAGCCAAACATTTGTCGCTGCCGCCCTTTTGACCCTCGCCGCGTTGACCGCAACCGCGGACTCCGTGGAGGGCCAGTATTTCGGGCGCAATCAGGTTCAATACAAGAGTTTTGATTTTAAAGTGCTTCAGACGGAGCACTTCGACATTTATTACTATCCTGAAGAGGCCGACGCCGCAGAAAAAGCTGGTGTCATGGCTGAGCGTTGGTATTCGAGGCTCTCTCGACTCCTGAATCACAGGTTGCGTGGCCGCCAGGTCGTCATTTACTACGCCAGCCATCCGGACTTCGAGCAAACCAACGTAATCGGTGGACCACCCGGCGAATCTACCGGCGGCGTGACAGAGGCCTTCAAGCGGCGCATCGTGCTCCCTTTTGCCGGACCACTCAAGGAGACAGATCACGTGCTTGGCCACGAATTGGTACACGCCTTCCAATTCGACATGACCGGCCAGGGGCGGACCATCAGTGAAAATACGGCCCCGATGGCATTGCGGCTGCCTCTGTGGTTCATCGAAGGCATGGCGGAGTACTTGTCGGTCGGGCCAAACGATACACATACCAGCATGTGGATTCGGGACGCCTTGGCAAGCGAACGGCTACCAACGATCAGCCAACTGTACGACCCGCGTTATTTCCCGTACCGTTTTGGGCAAGCGTTTTGGGCGTTCATTTCGGGTCGCTGGGGCGACGACGTGATCGGCCGCATCTTGAACGCAGCGGCACGGACCGGCAGCGCCGAAAACGCGTTGCAGCTTGTGCTCCGGGTTCCGGTCGATTCGCTAATAAGCGATTGGCATGAAGCCATCACGTTCGCCTACGAACCAATCTCAGAAGGCACGATGACGGCCGCCGAGTACGGCACGAAGATCTTGAGTAAGGAAAACTCAGGGTCCCTCAACACGTCGCCCGCGCTCAGCCCCGACGGACGTGAGCTGATGTTCCTTTCCGAAAAAGATCTGTTTTCGATCGAGATGTTCCGTGCGGATGTGGAAACGGGTCAGGTCCGCGAAAAAATCGTGGAGACCGCAACCGACCCACACTATCAAAGTTTGCAGTTCATCAATTCGACCGGTGCCTGGAGCCGATCCGGTTCGGAGTTTGTGTTTGGGTCAGTGGTGGGTGGCCAGCCGGCTCTCACCGTGGTCGATGCACGCAACGGACAGAAACTTCACGAAATCATCATCCCAGAGATCGGGGAGATTATCAATCCCACGTGGGCGCCGGACGGGCGGTACGTGGCATTCTCCGCAATCGTCGGCGGATTCTCCGATCTATACATTTACGACCTGGATACCGACTCGTTGCGTCGTCTGACGGAAGACGCGTACGCGGACCTGCAACCAGCTTGGGCGCCGGACGGAAGCACCATTGCCTTCGTAACAGACCGCTTCTCAACCAACATGACGACCCTGGAATTCGGAAGCTACCGGCTGGCAACACTGGATCCAACGACCGGGGCGATTGAACCTCTGCCAAGCTTTGCCGCCGCAAAGAACATCAATCCGCAGTGGGCGCCAGACAATCAAAGCATCTATTTCCTGTCGGATCGGGGCGGTATCACCAACGTGTATCGCCTCGCGCTCGGATCCAATGAAGTTTACCAACTCACAAACCTCTACACGGGTGTCACCGGAATTACGGGACTCAGCCCGGCGTTGTCCGCCGCATCCAACGCAGATCGTGTTGCATTTTCAGTGTACGAGTCCGGTGAATACAACGTCTACACCATGGCAGACACGGCAAAACTCCGCGGGTCGCTTGTGGCCGCCGAGATCGTGCAGGATGCGGGTACGGTGGTGTTCGCAGAGGAGGAAGCCAGTGTCGAGACGGCTAGCGCCGGGGTGCTGCCACCTTCGAACCGGGACGAGGGTGAGATCGAACGCTATTTGTCAGATCCGAACTACGGATTGACGGACGAAAATGCGTTCGGCACCGAAGAATACAACCCCTCGCTGTCGCTCGACTTTATCTCGCGGCCGTACCTGAACGCTGGCACTGACCGCTTCGGGTTGTTTATTGGCGGTGGCGCGTCGGCTTTTTGGAGCGACATGCTTGGACGCCACAACGTCGCCACGCAATTCCAGATCCAAGGCACCCTAAAAGATATCGCCGCCGTTGTCGGGTACACCAACAGGCGTCATCGCTTGAACTGGGGACTCGTTGTGGGACAGGTACCGTACCGTAGCGGCAGTTTCTCGTTCGGCCGGCAGTTTACACCGGACGGAGACGATGTTCTTGTGGAACGCCGCGACCTGTTGCGCCAGTACAACCGGCAGGTGACTGGAATGGTGTCGTATCCATTCAGTCGAGTCCATCGTATCGAATTCACCGCCGGTGTGCGAAACATTACCTTCTCGCGAGAGATTCGGACCATCCAGACCTCTCTCATCACGGCGCGTGAGGTCGCGGACGAGAAGATCGATATTCCAACATTTAACTCGTTAAACCTCGCACAGGGCAGCGTGGCGCTGGTATACGACAACTCGTTTTTTGGTGCAACCGCACCGATCCTCGGGCAGCGGTACCGTATCGAATTGGGCCCATCGCTCGGATCGCTGAATTACGCAAGCGTGCTCGGCGACTTTCGGAAGTACATCATGCCCGTCCGGCCGTTTACTCTGGCTGCCCGTGTGACACATTTCGGTCGTTACGGCGCAGGCGGAGAAGACGCCGTCCTGAGTGACCTCTTTATTGGGTTCTCCACACTCGTTCGCGGATACAACTTCAATTCGTTTACCATCAACGAGTGCGACGAAACGTTCAATTGCCCCATCCTCGAAAGTCTTTTCGGTTCAAAAATGGTCGTGGGCAACGCGGAGCTTCGGTTCCCACTCTTCGGGGCCCTTGGCATCGGTCAAGGCATGTTTGGCATCCTTCCCGTTGACTTCATAGCGTTCGGAGACGCCGGTCTCGCATGGGATTCCGACGTAAACGGAATACGCGCCCTGGGTCTCGGCTGTGAAGTGAATTGCCGTGAACCGGTTTACAGCGCGGGCGTCGGGCTCCGGATTAACGTACTCGGCTTCATCATCGCCGAAATCGATTACGTAAAACCGTTCCAACGTCCTCTGAAAGGTGCACATTGGCAATTCAGTTTCGCGCCGGGATTTTAGAACGGCACCGGGGGCAGTTTGACGCCGTGAACAAACGTTACGGCGACTCGATATCCGCGCTGCGCCCCACAACGTTCGAAGTTCCTCCCGGCAAAATCCTCGCCGTCGTCGGACGCAGCGGAAGTGGCAAATCGACGTTACTCAATCTCGCGGCCGGAATCGACATTCCTACATCGGGACGTGTCCGGATTATGGGGCGCGACATGGAAGAATTGAGTGAGAGGGAACGGACAAAGATCAGACGCGATCACATTGGATTGGTTTTTCAGTTTTTTCATCTTCTGCCACACCTTTCCGTTCACGAAAACGTACTGCTTCCTTCTCTTATCGCGGGTGACCCGCGTAAACAGGCCCAACACAAGGCAACGGCGTTGTTAGAACGTGTTGGTCTCGCGGATCGTCGTGCGGATCTTCTCGAACAGTTGAGTGGAGGGGAAATGCAACGTATCGCTATCTGCCGCGCACTCATGCGCAACCCGACATTGATCCTGGCTGATGAACCCACCGGTAACCTCGATGACGAAACCGGACACGTGGTGATGGACCTTTTGTTCGGGCTGGCTCGCGAACACAAACATGGCATGATTTACGTGACCCACAGCCCCGAGTTCGCCAAACGCGCCGACGAGACGTGGCACCTGCACAGCGGCCAACTCGAAACTAACTAACGGTGTTTCGCTATTTCATAAAATCTATCGTCGGACATTTCCGCACTGGTAAATCGCTTCATCTCCTGACCGTATTTGGTGTAGCGCTCGGCGTGGCGTCCGTCATCAGTATTCGGCTCATCTCAACAAATGCGATATCTGCATTCGCCGGAACCGTGCAAGCGGTATCAGGCAATGCTGATGTTACGATCGTCGGTGCTGAGGGCTTTCTATCCGACACCGCATTCGTCTCGGTGTTATCGACACCTGGTGTCCTACACGCACGGCCCACGTTCAGAATTTTCGCAAGCACAACGGGCGAAGATCAATCTCGATTGGAAATCTTGGGTGTCGATTTGCTCGCGCCGATCTCCCTGCCCGTGCAAGGTACCGGCGACCGCGAGGCAATTGGCACGCCGGGCTGGATCGCTGTTACACCCCAACGCGCCACCGCAAATGGATGGATCGTGGGAGATACGGTGCAGGTGTTCGGTGGCGGGAGGACAGTCGAACTAGTTATCGGCGGCCTGGTCGACTTCCGGGCGAGCGCCGCGCGCGCCAGTTCCGGACTGGCCGTCATGGATATCGCAGAGGCGCAAGAATTGTTCGGCGGCATCGGGCTCCTGCATCAAATCGACGTAAGCATGCGGCCCGGCACCGATATCGACACACTCGCATCTCGGCTCCAATCGACCTTGGGGCCCTCGGCACGAACAATCACTCCAGAACGCCGCGTCTCCGAAGCCGCAGACCTCCTGGAGGGGTTCAGCCTCAACCTCACCGCACTTAGCCTCGTCACCGTCTTTGTGGGTCTGTTCCTCGTGTACTCGAGCACCCAAGCGGGGCTTGTCCGGAGACGGACAGAACACGGTGTACTCCGTTGCCTCGGCGCGTCGCGAACACAACTCATCCTCATGGTGCTGGCCGAAGTGACGGCGCTTGGGATTGTTGGGGTGGCAGTAGGAGTGCCTCTCGGCTACTGGGCCGCGGCGTCACGTATTGACGTGGTCAACGCCGCAATCACTAACCTCTACCTGTTGCAAGCCATCGAGCAAGTCTACCTCGACACACCGACACTTAGCTTCGCGGTGGCGGCGGGACTTGGCGGAGCGATTGCAGGTGCGCTGATGCCCGCGATCGACATTTCACGCCGAGACACCAGGTCGCTACTCACCGCCTATGTTCTCCGCAACGAAACAGCACAGTGGGCACCCCGACTGTTCGCCGCAGGACTTTCGATCACGATACTGACGATCGGGTGGTACGCCACCATGGGACATACGTGGCGACCGAGCGGTTTCGTGCTCGCCTTTGCGGTGGTCATTGTACTACCCCTCATTACTCCGTTTGTCCTTGACCGCACGGTACGTCGAGTAGAAGTCCGTTCATTTGGGTGGAGCTTATCAATCAAAACCCTCGCGGCGCATCTGCACACAACGTCTCTCACCGTCGCGGCATTGAGCGTGGCCGTGACCATCATGGTGGGTGTGACGGTTATGGTCTCGAGCTTTCGGATAACACTCGAACAATGGATCGATTCTTCCGTCAACGCCGATGTCTACGTAGCCGCAGCATCAGGAACACCGGGACTCGCTGCATCGTCGATAAGCAACGAATTCATCGAACTAATTTCCAACCGAAGCGACGTACTCGCGACCGATCGGCTGCGGCGGGGGTTTGTTTTCGTATCGGGGCGACGGGTCGTGGCAATGGCCGTTGACGCCCCGAACGTCGCTGGACGGGGCTCGCAACGTTTTTCACTCATCCGGGGATCGTTCGAGGGTGTGTTTGATCAGGGGCGGGATTTTCGTGTGTTGATCAGCGAACCGCTCGCTCGCAAACACCAGTTGTCGATCCGAGACACGATCGACGTGGCGGGCTCCCGCGAGAGTCGATCCCATATCGTGGCCGGCGTGTACTATGAGTACGGGAACGAAAGTGGTACGGTGGTCATGAGCCACGATGCCTTCAGTCTTCATTTTACCCGCGAGGACGTGCAAGGTCTGGGGATTTATTTACGGGCACCAGAAATGGTCGATCAAATTACAGCGGGATTGCGAGAGGAGTTTGCCTCCATGCCCGTCTCCTTTCAAAGCAACAGTCTCATCAAACAACAAGCCTTGCGCATCTTCGATCAAACCTTTGCAATCACACGTCTCCTGCGGACAATGACGCTTGTCATTGCCATCGCCGGCATAACCTTGACCTTACTCGTGTTGACAAAGGAACGCATTTCCGAACTGGCACTCTACCGCGCACTCGGTGGCACACCCCGTCAGATCTTTCTGATATTCCTCGGCAAGGGTGTCGGACTCGCATCGTTCGGTTTCATCTTGGGGACCATCGGCGGATCCGTACTGGCCGTCGTGCTCGTTTACGTTGTCAATCGCGCCTACTTCGGATGGACAATACAGTTGTACGCACCGTGGATCCAAGTGATCGGGCAGTTTGGCGTCGTATTGTTGGCAACATCTATCGCGGGCGTATACCCCGCATGGAGGGCAGCCAACGTGTCCGCTGCCGAATTGAATCGTGAAAACGTTTAAGGTCGCGCTCCCATTTGTCCTTTGTCTTGTTGCATACCCGCAAGACGTATGGGAACAACCATCTTCCGATTACTCATGGTCGTTTCCACAAGACCACTGGGCACACCAGAACTTCCGCACCGAATGGTGGTATGTGACGGGCTTTCTCGAAAGTGAGACCGACACACAACGTACATTCGCGTATCAATTCACCTTCTTTAGAATTGGCGTAACACCAAACGCGGTGCAAACAAGTTCTCGATGGGGCGCTCGCGCCGTGATCATGGGCCACGCCGCCATTACCGACCTGCGCGACGGTACGCACACGTTCGCAGAAATACTCTATCGGGGAGCACCGTTACTCTCCGGTGTGGGATCGTACCCGGAATCCACCATTGCGTGGGCCAAAGCTGCACCCGGATCATCGGGAGAGTGGCGTCTTGAAGCAGACGGCAACGCGTTCAATGCGACCATGCGTGACGAGAATGTCGGCTTGGGCATGAGCCTCCGCATGCGACCCCAAAAACCACTGGTGTTTCAAGGGCCAAACGGATTCAGTAAGAAAAACAGTGAAGGTACCGCGGCGAGTATGTATTACACATTCCCGCGCCTAACTGTCGATGGTTTCATTGTCGTTGGGAACACGACCGAACGAGTCCGTGGCACCGGATGGATGGACCGAGAGTTCAGCTCGGGTTCGCTGAGCGCGACACAGATTGGGTGGGATTGGTTTGGTCTACAACTCGAGGACGGACGCGACATCATGATCTACATCCTTCGAGACAGTTCCGGTACGCAAGACTACGGACACGCAACGGTTATCGACACCGCCGGTAATCCGACATACTTGTCGGAATCGGAATGGTCCTTACAACCTTCGGGCTCTTGGACGAGTGAATCAACCGGCATCACGTACCCAATGGGTTGGAGACTCCACATCCAATCCGCCAACCTAGACGTCGATGTATTGCCAATGAGCGTGCAGCAGGAAAACGTCAGCACCAATGTCCCTCAGTTGAATTATTGGGAGGGCGCGGTCTCTGTTACCGACAGGAGCGGCGCACCGATGGGCCGGGGGTTCGCCGAGTTAACCGGGTACGGAGGCGCTCGACCCCCGGTTTAGTTGGTTACTCGTTCAACCTTTTTGCAACGATTTGTGCTGCGGCCTGGACGGGTGACTCATCTCGCTTTGCAGCCTCCTCCAAGATTTCCGACAACGACTGCTCGATTTGGTTGACTCGCGCACCGAGGACCTCACGGTCTTTCTCTCCGCGAGTGATGAGACCCAGCGCAACGGCCCCGCCCGCATTGACGATGTAGTCAGGTGCATACAGAATGCCCCTGTCGTGTAACGCCTGGCTGTGTTCGGGTGATTCCAATTGGTTGTTGGCTGACCCAGCTACAATACGGCACTTCAGTTCCGGAATCGTCTCTGAGTTGAGGGTGCCACCAACCGCACATGGTGCGTACACGTCGCATACGGCTCCGTACGCCGTATGTGGCTCAAACACCTCCGAACCCCCAAGTTCTTCGGACAGTCGTTCCGCTCGACGCGTGTCCAAATCGCTAAGGATGAGGTCGGCGCCCGCCTCCTTGAGCAATCGCGCCAGCGGATCGCCCACATCACCAACGCCCTGAACATGCACAACTCGACCGACGAGATCGCCACGACCAAACACGTGGCGCACCGACGCCTTGATACCCGCAAATACGCCCATGGCCGTATACGGACCCGGGTCGATACACGTCCCAGCAGCTCGATCCACACCATGCACGTATTCCGTCTCCTGCGCGATCACGATCATGTCCTCGGGTGTGGTTCCGAGGTCTGGCCCCGTACCAAACGACCCGTGGAGTGAGTGGATAAGCTGTCCGTACCGACGCAACAACCCGGTACGTTCATCGGGCAGCAACGGGCGGGATAAAGCCAATACTGCCTTGCCACCGCCATGGTCTAAGCCAACGGCCGCCCATTTATGTGTCATGCCACGTGCGAGTCGCATGGCGTCTCGGAGTCCGGCCGCCGGTCCGGAATACACCTTCATCCGAGTACCTCCACTTGGAGCCCCAAGACGATCACTATGCAGCGCGACGAAAATCCACGTCTCCGTTTCGGCGTCATAGCGGACTACCACCCCGATACCATCCCACGTTTCAATTAAAGACTTGATGCTGTGGGCCATATCCACCTCCTCCACTCGTTCTCATTGCCACTGGGGCCGGTAGGGTTCACAGGGAAAGTAATCGTGACCACTGGCCGTCCCAACGGGCTACGACTACAATTTTAACAAACCAGGCAGGCACAGATGGTCCAATATCTCTTTCAGTTCGGCGCGCTGGTGACATTCTTTTTGCCGGCAAGCGCCACCCCGTCCCACGGTTTTTCCGCCCCCCGGGACTCCACCGATATACGTCGGCAAGCGGAGCGAATGCAGCAACGGTTCGAACGCACTCGGAGACAACACCTACCGTGGAGCTACGGTTCCTCCGGACCATGCGACATACGCATGGGGCAATATTGTTTCACCTTCGACGACAACGGGCGTAACTGGGACCCACCAGCAGAACACCCGGACGTCATCAGCGCGCGCGAAGCGTTAATAAATGCACTGGACTCCTTACACGCCAAGCTGCCTGGCGATGCGTGGATCCTCACGCAGTTGGTCCGATACGGAATAGAATCCCTCCGTTTCGATCTCGCAGAGCAAGCCACAACCACCTGCACGCTTGCCGAAGCATGGCTTTGCCATGCCCTCTCCGGATACGTCCACCACGCGACCCAAGACTACACGACCGCCGAACACGCATTCGACCGCGCCCTTGTTCTCATGGCTTCTCGACAGCGGTGTGAATGGGAAGATCTATCCGATCTCCTTGCAGGCAGGGTCAGGGGAAAGTGGCGTGACCGGGCGTGTCAGGACCGATCCGGTATGCTGGATACGCTCTTTTGGCTGTCGGATCCATTGCACTACGTGGCCGGAAACGAATTACGCACCGAACACTTTGCGCGCCAAGTGGCAAGTCTCATGTACAAACAGGCTCGGGGACCAAACCACCAGTCATGGAACACGATCGAACACAGAATCATAACGCGATACGGTTGGCCCCGTGGCTGGGAACGCGTCCGTGAGTATCGTACGTCCCTACGTCCACCCATGGTGACTCACTACGGTTTAAACGGCGCAGCGACATTTTTTCCCACCAGGACGACAATGGTTTCCGATCCCACATCCATCGCCCAGCGGGATTGGGATATGGATCCACCTCGCCCCCAGTCCAGCCACGGGCCACCCTACGCCTCTGAGGCATTCGAAGACGTTACCGTTGACGTTGCACTATTCCGCCGCGGAGATTCGACGACATTGGTAAGTGCCATATCGTTGAGTCACGATAGTCTTTCGCAGCACACCGAAACAGAGTTCGCGGTCGCGATATCCAACAATCCACAGACACTGCCAAAGATTTGGTCGGCAGTGGCAAACGATACAACACATGTGCTGATTGCGACGGCGGTGGCATCCCCCCACTTGGTAAGCTTCGAGGTGTTGGCTCGAGAAGCAGGGGTTGCCGGCCGATCACGATTCGGCATCGACTTGAGTCGACTCCATCGGCCGGGTTTGGTGGTGTCAGACGTTCTGGTCCTTCATACGAGTGATTCGTTACCCACCGGACTCGAACAGGCGGTGGCCCTCATTCGCAGACCACATCCGTATCGCCCGGGCGAACGTTTCGCCCTGTATTGGGAGATGTACGGGATGCAACCCCAGATCAGATACTCCACTAGTTTATCACTCGACAAAACCAACAAGGGAATTTTCCGCCGCCTTGCCGAATTGACGCCGCTCGCGTCTCACAATGCAGCGGTACGTGTGACGTGGGATGACACGGCACGAAACCAATCCGCACTGGCCCCTCGGTCCATCGCGATCGATCTACCCACCGAACTCTCGACTGGGAGATATCGGCTGACGTTGACCATTGAAGCATCCACGGGCGAACGTCTCGAACGGATCGTTGACATGGTCGTTGGGTCAAACTGAAATCCAGTCGCACGTATCACATCAACGGGCGCACAACGATTCGTGTATGAAACGCGTTGCCTCGCGTTCAACCCAAAAAACCGGACGCCACGGAATCGTCCCAGACACAAAGCCAACGTGCCCTCCGCTTGGCGTGAAGTTCGCAACAACGTTCTCGTTGCGTTCTACCACGCCGGTCGGCACGCAATCGCTTGGCAGAAAAGGGTCATCCCTAGAGTGGACAAGCAGTGTACGCACGCGAATGGCATCCAAGAACCCGGCCGAACTCGATCGTCTGTAATACTCGTCCGCTCCGGAAAATCCGTGTAGTGGCGCCGTAGCGGCGTCATCGAACTCCCAGAAACTCTTTGCCGCCATCGCTCTCTCGAAGTCGATCTTATCGGTCAACATTTCCTTCTTTGCAGCCACTTTCCTCTGCAACTTGCCAATGAGGAACGAAGAGTACACCCGACCGCCGAGTCGTCTTAGGTGTTCGGCGCCGCGACTGAGATCAAAAGGAACTGATATGGCCACCGCACTGGTAAGCTGTTCGGGAGTCTCCGATCCACGTTCGCCGAGGAATTTGAGAAGGACGTTGCCGCCAATGGAAAAGCCAATGACACCAAATGGCGCATCCGGATAGCGGGTGTTTAACCAATCAATCGTGAACGCCAAATCTTCGGTTTCACCGGAGTGATACAGACGCGGCAAACGATTGAGTTCGCCGCTACACGATCGAAAATTGAGACCGACCGCTCGCAGGCCGCGTGCCTCGAGGTTTCGGTACGTCTCGAGAGCGTATTTCGATCGCGCGCTCCCCTCAAGCCCGTGCAGGACGAGAACGTAGGGAGCATCAGAGTCGCCGTCCCACCGCTCGGCGTATGGAAAATCCACATCGACGAAATCTCCGTCTGGCAGTTCGATGCGTGTACGGCGAAATACCAAACCCCGTGCTGGCCTGAGCACTCGGGCTCCCAGGGTCTGGAGATGGGTACCCGGTAGCCACCATGCCGGCTGAAACGTATCTGTCTGGAATCCACCCGCCTTCAAGAACGACGATTTACTCTTACTCACCGATTCGACACCCGTTATCGTTTGCCATCACTCAGTGTAATGGAACGGACCAATGCATCAAAAGCTTTTATCCGTATTTGCGTTCGGCGTGCTAGCGTGCACACCAAACCGGGACGAGTCGCATACCTCCACACCGCCACCTTCGGTCGTTTTGTCGTTGATGGGAGACACACTGAGACCGGCAGCCATGCCGGATGATTTAGCACGGACCAGACAACAACAACTGGACGCCGCCCAAGTAGCGTATGCGTCCACGCCCAACAATGCCGATTCCATCATTTGGTATGGGCGACGTCTTGGATACATGGGACGTTACCAAGATGCAATCGGTGTGTACACTGAAGGAATCGGGAAACATCCTGATGATGCCAGGATGTACCGTCACCGTGGACACCGTCACATCACAATCCGCAATCTCGATGCGGCACAAGCGGACTTCGAGCGGGCCGCCGTATTGATTGAGGGGCAACCCGATGAAGTCGAACCAGACGGCCTTCCGAACGCGCTGAACATCCCCACGAGCACGCTCCAATCCAACATCTGGTACCACCTTGGGCTGACCCGGTATTTGCAAGGGGACTTTCCGGGCGCCCGCGACGCGTATCAACACGGTATGGACGTGTCAAATAACGACGATACGCTCGTCGCCACATCCTTCTGGTATTATCTGACGCTCGCACGACTCGGAGCCCGAGACGCCGCCGCCGCCGTGCTACGGCCAATCACGACCGACATGAACATTATCGAGAACCACGTCCACCAAAAACTTCTTCTTCTCTTCAAAGGCTCGCTGCCTATCGACAGCGTACTCGACGCAACCGCTGGTGCCGACCTTGCACGGACCAACGCCACGGTGACCTATGGCGTAGCACAGTATCACGCGCTCAATGGCCGCATGGCGCAAGCTCAAGAGGTTTGGGAAAGTACTATTCAAGGAACGCAGTGGGCGGTCTTCGGATATATTGCCGCCGAAGCCGAACTATCCCGTGTGCCGGACGCTTCGAGCTAGTCGTCTTCGGCAAGTTCTGTCACGACAATTCTCTCCGTGGCACGTTTTCCATCAGCCGTGGCCGCGATCATGACCGAACCCGGTTCGTGCGTCGTCAGTACGCCGTTTGGCGATATCGTGGCGATGGTGGCGTCACTCACCGCCCATTCGCATTCTACTTCCGAAACCACGCTGCCGTTGGGGCTAAGCGTGACAGCGCTAAACTGATGTTGCCAACCTTCGGGTATGGCACACCCACCCGGTTGAATTCGCAAACGCGCAAACGCCGGTGGTTTAATGACGATTTTCACTTCGTCCGAACGCGAATCGCTTGCGGCCGTTATCACGACGGCACCCGGAAACAGCCCCATAACACGGCCAGTCGGGGTCACCCTCGCAATCACCGGATCGCTCGAGATCCATTGGACAAATCGGCCACTCAGCGATTTGCCGAACTGGTCATATGTCTTGATGCGTAGTTGAGCGACTTCCCCAACCTCGAGATTCCGAACCGGTGAGGTCACCTCCACCGTGGCGGCGCCCACACGAGTCACGGTGACCCTGACTTTGGCCTCCAGCTCCCCGCATTGCGCGACGACAATGGCCGTCCCACTCGCGCCAGCGGTCCCCAACCCAATTGAAGTCATCTCTATGACTTCGGGGTCGGTGGAGTACCAGGTTACCGTACGGTCATTGAGAACCCGGCCGCTCGCATCGCGCGGTTCGGCAACGAATTGAAGCCGTTGTTCCACCGCCATGGCGCCACGCGACGGTTCCGATACAAGCGCGGCAAGGGGGACCTGTTTCACCGTAACATCCACGGTGACCGTCGCGTCCTCACAAGACGCGGTAACGACTGCCGACCCTACTTTCATACCGGTAACTACACCACGCGACGTTACGGACACTGCCGCGGGATCGCTCGAAGAGAATTCAAC
>JAZDDC010000031.1:0-2972 GCA_036679565.1 Gemmatimonadota bacterium | reverse complement strand
TAACTCGTCAATTGACTGACGCACATGGTTAGTGCTCTCACGAACCTCGTCGGCCACACCTGCCTCCGTCGCAAACCGCTCGGCCCACCGCACAGCATCGAGAGCCTCTGTTGCGCGTCCTCCTTCGACAAGCGCCTGCGCATACATCGTCGCCGCGTACACGATGAGGTTCGGGAAACGAGGATTAAATGCGATACGAACCGCGCTGCGATCGTTGGGGCTAGTTGTGGCACCTATGAAATCGGATGCGGACAAGGGCGAAACAGTCGCCGCGAACACTATTGGCCGTTTGAATTCCCCACTCGCACTCACGGCGCGCCATAAGCCAATGACGTGGTCCGCGGGCCGCTCCGAGATACTCCACGTTCCGGGTGGTATCGGTACGTCATGCCGGCGATTCATAACATCGGCGTACCACTCGAGGTTCAACATATGGGCGTTCACCACCGCAACGTCCTGTCGAAACCCTTCGGCAACTTGTAGTGCCAAAGCCGGATAGGTATCCCAGTCTCCGTCAGTGATCAGGACGGCGCTGTCCGGCAACGACCGCAACACCCACCGATTGAACTGAACGACGGCGCGAGGGATAAACTCAGTTTCGAGTAGGGATCGAAGAGCTTCGTCCTCGATGTTTCTCTCGCCACGACGCAACGCCTCTGCCCAAACCGCAATCCGAGCATTTCCATCTGATGGGTCACACTCGACAGCGGCAAGTGCGTGCGTCCATGACGAGTCCGCGTTGCTAAACGACCAATCACTCAAAGCGGGGTGATAGGTTGCCGCAAGAACCGTATGGGCAAAACTGTTGCACGGCTCAATGGCCGACGCATTGCGGGCCGACTCCTCTGCCTCGCCAAACCTATTCAACCGTCGCGCCGTCTCAGCATGCCATGCATGAGCGTTAGCCGATCGTGGCATGTCATCCTTGGATCGCTCAAAGAGTGGAAGGGCGTCTTCCAGCCGATTGGCCCTGTAGTATTCCAAACCGACCGCGAGCGTGTCAGCCGGGTCACCGGCACACCCTAGCCCAACCGTTAGCAACATGGGCACAACGGCAACGCCAATGGTAATCTGATTCATGATCATCCTACGTTGATTTCGTCCGGCCACTCGAATATCGCGACGGTACAGGCTACCGGCCAGCATAGATGAATAGGACACACCGATGGCCACGCTATGATGAAACTTATTATACTAAAGTTCCGTATAGTGAGATTGTACCCATGAAAACTGACCATGACGAATCGCACCGCTGACGTAGAAGCTGTTCTTCCCTTAAAACCGGTGGATTTTCTGGTCCTCTTGGTGCTTTCGGAACGAGAGCGTCACGGCTACGGGATCGTACAAGACATCGAGCATCAAACCAATGGCACGATTCGGCTCGTTCCGGGAAACCTGTATAGTGTCCTCAAGAGACTTTTGGGACTTGGCGTCATCGCCGAGTTGCGGCGGCGCCCGGCCCCCGACCTCGATGATCAACGCCGACGTTACTACGAGATAACCGGTTTTGGGCGAGAGGTTCTTACGGCCGAAGCGCGGCGCATGCGTCAACTTGTAGCCACCGCCGAGGCAAAACATATCCTCAATAAAACCGAACCGGCATGACACGTCACACAGTAGGGTTAGGGTGGCAACGGCTATACCGGTTGTTGTTGCTCCTTTATCCGAGAACTGTGCGGGCCCGGTTTGGCCAGGACATGGCCGAATGTTTTGCGGATCTCCTCACTCGTGCCACAAACAGCGGCAAGCGTTTCGCAGTTTCACGGATGGTTGTGCGCACGCTTCGCGACCTGCCCCGGAGTGTTTTTTCGACCTACCGCGGCAATCCAGTAAGGGCCGCACATCGAGCAAGTATTTCTCCATTGGCCCCAACAAAAAAAGGCAGTCACGTGGAAACGCTCATCAGAGACATCCGTTTTGCATTGCGTGGTTTTCGTAAACGACCCGGGTTTGCGTTTCTCGCCGTTGTGTCCCTTGCTCTTGGCGTCGGCGCAAACACAACGATGTTCAGTACCGTGAATGCCGTATTGTGGCAGCCGTTGAATGTGCCGGAACCCGAAAGACTCGTTCGGATCTATGAGCATCGAGGTGGCTTCTCCAATTTGTCCTATCCAAATTTTCACGACATCCGTGAACAAACCGACATGTTTTCGGGCATGTTTCTTCAAAGCCTGCAGACGTTTGGCCTAACAACAGACGGTCAAAGCGAGGTGGTGCATGGCGAAGTCGTTTCCGCGAACTACTTCCAGGTCCTGGGCATAGATATGGCGCAAGGTCAGTTTTTCACTGCACCTGAAAGCGACCACGCCGGCGCCCAGCCAGTTGTCGTGCTTAGTCACGACCTGTGGACCAGGAGTTTTGGCTCCGACAAGGACATCATCGGACGAACGGTTCGTTTGAATGATCGTACGATGACCGTCGTCGGCATCGCACCGGCTGATTTCAACGGGACAAAGTTTGGCCTGGGCATGGATCTGTGGGTGCCGGTGAAGATATGGGGACAGTTGTCCGGCTGGGGAGGTTGGACGGAACAACGGGGCTCGAGCCGCCTGACTGCCGTCGCCCGTCTGAACGACGACGTCACCATCGAGCAAGCTCAAGTGAGTGTTTCTGCCGTCGCGTCACGACTCGCGATTGAATTTCCCGACACGAACCGAGACCAGGACTTCCGACTCTTACCCGAAAAGACGCTCATACCCGATGCGGCTGATCTACCAAAACTCATAGGTCTTCTTGCCATCGGTGCTTCGAGCCTTGTCTTGCTTGTTGCGTGCGCGAACGTGGCCAGCCTATTGTTCGCACGCGCGCTGGCAAGAATGCGGGAGGTGGGCGTTCGTCTAGCGTCGGGCGCCAGCCGAGGACGTCTTGTGCGACAGTTCCTCACCGAAAGCGTTGTACTGGCTGTGTTCGGCGGAATCCTTGGCGCCGTGTTCGCGTACTGGACGTCAGATTTCATCTTTCTCTTTGCACCG
>JAZDDC010000309.1:0-3452 GCA_036679565.1 Gemmatimonadota bacterium | reverse complement strand
ACGGTCGTTGACCTTCTCAAGACCTCTCATCTTAAGCGCCATGGTTGCCGCGAGTTCCCTCCAACCATTAACGGCGCAAGTGGCCTACCAAGCCGCCGACGCACCAACCACAATCATCCCACGGCGAGAAGGTCTTCTGAGCATCGACCTGGCAGAGGCAAGTATCGGTTTGACCTTCGTCCGAGAGTCGGATTGCGGTGAGGCCTGTCAGCCGGGCGGATTCGGATTCGCTATACACCTGAGTGCGGCCGCACGCAAAGGGCAAGGAAGCCTCTTTTCTCAGGTTGAGTTTGTGCCTGGCTGGAAGGCGGGTGCGCGTATCACCTATGGATTCGGGGGAGCCGACGGCTCTTACGACGTGTTGTTTGTGGGATCCACGTTTTCAACCACACAACGCCGGACCTTCGAGATCAACGCCGATACCACAGAAGGGAGACTCGACGAATTGAACCAGCATGATCTCGAATTCATGGTTGGTTACAATCACGGCTTTGGCGGGGGATCCGCACTGGGTATCGGGATACTTAGGCGTAAGGAATTCTCGACACCGGGTCTATCGGGCACACAGGAAATTTGCATTCCGGGTAGCCGCTTCGGCAGCGCGGTCATCTTTCCGATCTGCTCAAATCGTTACCCCGCACCACTCGGCGATCGCTTCGTGACACAAGTACGGGCCGACGCGATAGCGCCCGTTATGCGCCTGGGCGATGCGGTGCTGAAACCGAAACTCGCTCTGATCGCCGCCGCATCTGTGGACATTATCGCTCAGGGTAATCCGGTAAACTTGGGATTCGGTCCCGCAATAATCCCGTCAATTTATGGGGGACACGTAATCACGAGTCTCATGCTCGAGTTATACGACGCCTTCAACGCAAACGGCGTTGCGCCGAGTATTGGCGATCGTTTCGTGCTACGATTGAACGTGAGCGTACCCCTGGACGTATTCCTCGCAAAATAATTCTCGACAACACGTCCTCGCTTCCTCTTCTCATTTGGCAAAAAATAGTTCAAGATCGTTTGAGCTTTTGACGACCCAAACCGTCCACCGAAAAACAGCCGATGAGTATTCTCAGATCATTTTGCGTGCTTGCACTTACGGTTCTCCCTGCGGCGGTTGCCAGTCAAGAGCCTTTTGCCTGGGGCGACCAGCTAAACTTTCACACCTTCTCCATAGCCGCGATTGACCCCAATACGGGAGAGGTGGGAGTCGCAGTCACCACCCGAGTGCCGTGTGTCGGAAACGGAGTACCGTGGGTTCGAGCAGGAGTAGGGGCCGTCGCAACCCAGGCTTCGACACGCGTTGCATACGGCGACGAACTCCTGGATCTCATACAGGATGGAATGTCGGCGGACGCCGCATTGCGACAAGCCGTGGGCGGGGACGATCGCGCCTCGCAACGACAAGTCGGTGTGATCTCATTGGACGGTACACGGGGACAACACACCGGCGACTCCACCTCAGACTGGGCCGGCCATCGCGCCGGACAAAATTTCGTCACACAGGGCAACCTTCTGGTGGGACCACAGGTCCTGGAGGCTGTCGCCGAAAGTTTTCAGTCAACTGAGAACTCAAATCGACATCTCTCTGATCGGCTAATCGAAGCTCTTTGGGCCGGACAACAAACTGGTGGTGACGCCCGGAAAGGCCGACTCCAGTCAGCCGCCGTGGTGGTTGCCGACTCTCGCGAGGGCAATTCACGTCGATCCGACGGTATTACGGCGAACATCAACGTGTGCGAAAACCCAACTCCGGTGGCCGAGCTACGTCGGATCTGGAACGCGATCTCACAAACAATCGGCTATCGCTCCTTGCAACAATTTTCGGGCAACGACGTTTGGCAGCTGCGTGTCATCCTCAACGCACTCGGTCATTACCGACCCGAGATGACAGAGATTCCGCGAGATCGTGAAAACCTGGCGTTTACTGATGACCTGGTAGACGCAATCGATGCTTTCCGCGAAGCGCATGAGATGTCGATACCGGGTGTGGGCTCCCCGCGCGGCTTGATTGACAACGATACTGTGGCGCGATTGTGGGAGGCGTTGGAAACAGTCGGGAAAGCCGATCAAGTCCGTCAAGAGATACTTGAAGCGACGTTGGTTCGACGGTGATGAATCGCGGCCACGGAACCCACTGAATCCACGGAAAAAGGCAGGGTTCAGACATTTTTTTTCGTGGGTTTCTGTGGCCTTTTCTTGTGGTTCTTTACTAACTCGCGTTAAACACAACCGTAGGGTTCGAGCCGAACCATATGATCAGGGACGAATGTCAATGAATTCTCTTCGAAAGATCGTGCGCATTGCGGTTCTTTTCTCTTTCGCCGCAACAAGTTCCGCGGCAACGCAAGAGAATGACGATTGGGACGTAACGCTGGCTCGCGGCGCAACGCGAGAGATTGCGTTCACTACCGATGAGGGCACGTGGATGTCCGTGGACATTGCTCCAAACGGCCAGTGGATCACGTTCGACTTGCTGGGCCACGTGTATCGAATGCCAATCAACGGCGGGCAAGCAACCGTGCTTACGCAACAAAGCGGCGTCGCAGTCAATTATCATCCGCGTGTTTCTCCGGATGGACAGACCATCGCGTTCATCTCTGACCGAGGCGGACAAAACAACCTCTGGTTGATGGACGCCGACGGCTCGAATCCCCGTCAGGTATTTGACGACCAAAACATTCGCGCCGCATTGCCGGCGTGGACACCAGACGGGGAATACATCCTCGTACGGCGTTCATACGTTGGACCAGCCACTGGCAACGTTGTACCGCTACTTACGGCAGAAGAGCAAGAAACTCCGCAGGGCCGAAACGGGATCTGGATGTATCACCGAGACGGCGGTGCCGGCATCGCACTCATTGGAACGGAGACCCCGGGGGCAACATGGCCCTCCGTTTCGCCGGACGGGCGGAACGTCTTCTATCACCTTTCACGCGCTGATCGCGATGCGTTGCGCGGTCACTATCAAGTTCAACGCCTCGAACTCCAGACCGGTCATCGCATCGACATAACTGCAGGCGACGCCGATGGACCCGCGGCCAGTCGTGTTACGAGCGGCGGTGCGTTTGCTGCGGAAGTGTCGCCCGATGGCAGGTGGTTGGCGTTTGGACGCCATATCCCCGATGGGACCATCTCGTTTAAAGGTCATGAGTTCGGACCGCGAACCGCGCTTTGGTTACGCGATCTCGAAACCGGCGCCGAGCGCATCGTCATGGATCCCATCTCGGTTGCAATCGAAAGTGGCTCGAAGAGTTTGCGCGTGTTGCCAGGATACGATTGGACGCCCGATGGAAGCTCCATCGTGATATCGCAAGGTGGAAAGATTCGACGTCTCGACATTGCGACGGGGAACGTTACTACGATCCCGTTCACGGCAAATGTGAATCGAACACTCTCCGAAATGGCGTATCGTCCGTTTCGAATAAGCGACGAACCTTTCGAGGCGCGCTTCC
>JAZDDC010000308.1:0-10943 GCA_036679565.1 Gemmatimonadota bacterium | reverse complement strand
TGTTTTTCCCGCCGGATCTGCAATTCGAGGACGACGACGGCTTTGCGGGCACGTCCCTCCTCACCAATACCGACAACGAGTTCATTAACGTGAACACGAACCTGATTCACACCTTCACGGCACCGGGCGGGGGGACGAGCTTAACATCGTCGGCGGGTGTGACCTATGAGACCCGGGACCTCTCGGCCGCCAGCATCCAGAACCAGGGTCAAGTGGCCGGCCAGGAGAGTATCGCGGCCGGGGTGAAAGTCACACTCGGCGAACGGCGGAGTCGCTCCGAGGACTTCGGGTTCTATCTTCAGGAAGAGGTCCTGACCCTGAGCGAGCGGCTGCTCGTCACTGCTGGTATTCGCGGAGATCAGACCAGCCGCAACAGCGAGGACGACAAGATCTTCTGGTATCCCAAGGCGGCCATGTCATTTCGCTTCCCCGGAAGCGGGGGCTTCTTCGACGAACTGAAGTTCCGGGCTGCGTACGGCGAGGTCGGCAATCAGCCTCTGTTCGGCCAGAAGTTCACCCCCCTGACGGCCACCAGCAACGTCCAAGGCATCCCGGGTCTGGTGGTTCAGGGGAACGTAGCAGACCCTAACCTGCAGCCCGAGCGTCAGCGGGAGATCGAAGGAGGCATTGACGCCACGTTGTTGAACGGCAGGGCCACCTTGGAGCTCACAGGCTACCAGAAAAACATAAGCGACCTGCTCCTCACGCGTCGACTCGCTCCATCGTCTGGCTTCGCCCAGCAGATCTTCAACGGCGGCAAGCTGCGGGTGCGCGGAGTGGAGGCGGCCCTTGGGCTTGTGCCGATTCAGACTAGCAACATGAACTGGCTGTTGCGGAGCACCTTCGCCTTTTCACGCAGCAAGGTAACTCAGCTGGACGTGCCCGCGTTCGTGCCGGGCAACGCCGGGTTCGGTACCGGGTTGGGAACCTTCCGGATCGAAGCGGGCCAGTCGCTCACCCAGCTCGTCGGCAACACGGGGAACGGTGGTCCAGTCGGAAAGCTCGGCGACGCGAATCCTGACTTCCGGTTGGGAATAACCAACGACGTCGAGGTGGGTTCCTTTTCCTTCTACGTCCACGCGGATTGGCAGAAGGGTGGCGACATAGTGAACCTCACCGAGCTGCTGTACGACGCCGGTGGCAATACCGAGGACTTCGAGGTTGACGATGGCGGTGGCTTCCGCATCTCCAACTTTGGCAGCAGCGCCGAAGGCACCAGGCTCTATATCCAGGACGCCTCGTTCCTTAAAGTGCGGGAGGCGACTATTGCATGGCAGTTGCCGCAGTCGATGGTGTCAAGCATCTGGGGTGCGATACAAAGCGGACGCCTGAGCCTGAGCGCGCGCAACCTGCTCACGTTCACTGGCTACCGAGGGATAGATCCCGAGGTCAGCAACTTCGGCAACCAGGCGGTCGGCCGAAACATCGATGTGGCTCCGTTCCCACCGAGTCGGAGCTTCTGGTTTTCCCTCGACCTGAGCTTCTGACCCATGGCGACACGAGAGAGGAATCGAACCATGAAAGCATATAGCGTACTGCCGGTGCTCGTCGGGGTGCTGGCCATGAGCGGCTGCAAGGACCTGATGGTACCGGACTTCAACAATCCCAGCATCGATGAGCTGACGGCCGATCCGAGCCGGGTGGCCGTGGTGACGGCCGCGCAAGGGCTTTTCCACCGCTCCCGTCTCGGGATCGCTGGTCGCGCAGGCTGGGTCTCCAACTTGGGCATCATCGGACGCGAGTCCTTCAACTTCGACGCGGCGGATCCCCGTTTCGTCACCGAACTCCTGCGCGACCCGCTGGACGGCGGCAACGGCGCCTTCGGAGGTAATTTCTGGGGCGGTCCTTATAGGGGCTTCCGCGAGGCCGCCATTGTGCTGAACGGAGTGGACGCCCTCGAAACCGGAGTCATGCCCGACGCGGAGAAGAACGGCATTCGAGGCATCGCCAAGACCTTCCAAGCGCTGTTCCTGTTGCAAGTCATCGTTACACACGATGACAACGGCGCGGTGGTGAGCGTGGCGGCGGATCCCACGGGCGATCCGGAGCCCATCGTGGACAAGGCGGCGGCGTACTCGGCGATCGAAGTCCTGCTCGACGGAGCGGATACGGACCTGGGGAGCGCAGACGCCAGTTTCGCCAGTGACCTGTCGTTCCCGAGCGGGTTTAGCGGGTTCGATACCCCGGCCACGTTCCAGCAGTTCAACCGCGCCCTCCGCGCTCGGGTGGATGTCTACCAGGGGAACTTCGCGACGGCCTTGACGAATTTGGGGGCTTCGTTCCTGGATGCCACCGCCTCGTTCTCGTTGGGGGTGTATAACAGCTACGGGACGGGATCGGGCGATGTCGTGAACGCGATTTTCGATCCTTCGAACCTCGTCATCCTGGCGAATGTGGCTATCCGCACCGCCGCCCAGTTGCAGACCGACGGCGTGACGCTGGATCAACGGTTCGTGGATAAACTGATTAGCGTTCCCAGCGTGACCGACCAGGCAACCTTGGGGCTCTCGTCCGACCTGGCGTTTAACCTGTATAACAGCGCCGGTGCAGCAGTCCCGATCATTCGCAACGAGGAGTTGCTCATACTGCGGGCCGAAGCGAACATTGGGATCGGGGGTGCCGCAAATCTGACGGCTGCCAACACCGACCTCAACCTGATTCGTGCCGCGGCCGGTCTAGCGGCCATCGATCTGGCCGCCATGACCCCAACTGAGCAAATCGACGCTCTGCTATACGAACGGCGTTACTCGCTCCTGTACGAGGGTGGCCACCGGTGGATCGATATGCGCCGGTACGGCCGGCTCGCCGACCTGGGGGCGGACGATCAGGTTGCCGGTTTGCCGGTACATGCGTTGTTCCCATTCCCGGTGGGGGAGTGCGACGCTAGGGTGCCCCCGCCAAGTCAGGGCTGCTAGCACTGCTGGAAGACCGGATGGACCGGTAACCTCCAGTCAACATCAACCTCCCCCGCACGGTGCTCTCGCCTGCGGGGGAGTTCTTTTTGGTTTTCCGGGAGGGCGGGATAAGGGAGGGACGGCACAAGGTCACTGCGCAAGCGCCCTCGCTTCGTCATTATCAGGACGAAGCATAGGCGGGAACGTCCTATGGATCGGAAGTCATGAATCCCAGATCCCACTTACGGTCGCACGAAAAGAAAGTAATTGGACTGGCTGAGCCGGTTCTCGAGCACCCATTGAACCATCAGGCCGGGCTCCACGCCCATCTCCTCTGTCTCGGTACGTTCCGAGGAGCCGATCAATTCCGCCACCACGCGAATTCTCGCGCCGTCCGGCAGAAAAGCGTCCGGGACGTCAAACTCCGCCGAGCCCATACTGGTGACGGTTCCCAAACGGTAGCGCACCTTTCCCCGGAACACGTAAATTCGCGCATCCATCAGATTGTAGTTCTTGACCTGTACCGTCGTTCCCGTCCAATTCGAACCGACCGTCACCACCTCGTGGCCGTCTAGCCCGAGCCTGGTCAGGAGGTGCTCAAAGTCGTTCACCTGGGCGGCGGCCATTCCGAGCTGCACGGCGGCCTCGGCCTCGAGGGTCAGCCACTCCCCTGCATCGACAACGCCGCCGATCGTGACGCCCTTGTCCACCATCGCAGCACCAAGGCGGGGATCGAGCCCCCGGCGTTCCATGCGGACTCGAAAATCGTTGCGCATGGCCCGAGCGGCTGGTTCGGACATCTCGTCACGCTCGGACCCGAACGATGTGCCAGCTCCGATGGAGGACCTTTCCACCATGAAGATCGAGTCTGCCGCCAAGGCGAGCAGCGCCGCGGCACTCCAGGCACGGGAGTTGACGAGGGCGTATACCGGCACCGCCGATTCGTCCAGGTCGTCGACGATCAGCTGGGCGATGTCCACCCGTCCTCCCGACGATTCGATGTCTAGGATCAGCACGGCCCCCGCCCGCTCGGCGGCACCCAATGCCAGGTCCACCAACTCGCTGACCTTGAGTTGGATGGAGCCGCCTACGCGAATACGATAGACGAATGCCTGCGCGTGAGCCACTGGTGTCAGGAGCATGGTCCCGGCCACCAGCATACTGAACAATCGGATGTTTACAGATTTTCCCACTGGTGCTCCCGGAGGCAACCTCACGCTCACGAAATAGTTCGAGTTGCTGAGCACATTCTCAAAGCACCCATTCGATCAACAGACCCGGCGCCAGCACTTCGTCCGTCGATACTCACTCAGACGAATCTAACGATCTCCGTTCGGATGCGGACAAACACTCCGGTTGGAAGCTGGATTCCAGGATGTCGAACTGGACCGAACTCATACAGTCGCCGATGCGATCGTCGACCACCTCGTCCATAACGCGTATCGGTTCCATACGGCGACGTTGTCTCATACGCCAGCTGCTGCGACGAACGGGTGGCTCCGCGATCTGGGGCGTCATAACCAGTCGGCCATTGCGTACCCCTCCACGCCGATGCATATCAATTGCACCGGGTAATTCCGGCAACTGAATCAGGAGGCAAACATGGTTGGTGTGAACTGCGTTGTGGCTTCCCATTTTGGTGTCTGCGGTCGCCGTGTTCATGGCCAGTGCCGTAATTCACATGGTGCTGCCAATCCACCGAAACGACTACAAGAAGTTACCAGATGAAGCGGATGTGATGGGGGCGATGCGAGCCCATGGCGTTTCCCCGGGTGACTACGTATTCCCACACGCCCCAAGCCCAAAGGATATGGGCACGCCGGAGATGACGGCTAAGTACACGCAAGGTCCGGTTGGACTCCTAACGGTCATGCAAAACGGCCCACCAGCCATGGGCAAGAGCCTCATGCAATGGTTCGGGTTCAGCTTGCTGGCTGGAGTGTTCGTTGCCTACTTGACAGGGCGGAGTGCTACGCCGGGCCAGGATTACCTCACGGTTTTTCGAATGGCTGGCACCGTGGGATTTCTGGCGTACGCGGGCGCTTTCGCCCAAGACTCCATTTGGAAGGGCCAGTCTTGGAGTATCACAGCAAAACATTCTTTTGATGGTCTGATTTACGCCTTGATAACGGCTGGCGTGTTTGGTTGGCTCTGGCCCTAGTCGCCCGGGCACGATGGAAGAGGTGGCCGCTTCATGTGGCCACCTTCAATCAAAGGAGTCAGAATCCGGTTTCGTCAACCTCGATTTCGATCGGCATCTCCAACACGGTCGTCCCCCAATGAAATGCTAACACGGCACGCGGACCATCAACGACGGGGAAATAGAACGCGAGCGTCTCCATGTGCATACCCCGTTTTGGCGAGACGGCAAAGCGTCTGACATCGTGACCCTCCGGATACGGCTGATGGAACACGTCGGTAGCCGAACTCAAGATTACGGTCCACTCGTTGGGATCCGGGATCATCCAGATGGAGTACTTACCCGCGTCGAGCTTCTCTCCGTTTAACGTCACATCGGTACTAAACGAAATCGTTGTGGCCGAATCAGCGCCGGGGGTCCATACAACTCCGTATTTTACGATGCCGCCAAACAACTCCCGACCTCTCGCGACCGGCCGGTTATACCGAATCTCCATTTCAGTAGACCCCAACATCTGGCGGACTTCGCCAGCTTGACTCCACTTGATCATCTGACTAGACAAAGCCGGTGTTGAAGCAACCAGGAAACCGATGGCCAACGCGAATGTACGTACACGCATGGAAACTCCGTTATTCAGTGTGTCTTATTAAGTCAGGACCCGACTATCCGGTTCCCGTCCGGGTGTCATTCGCTTCCCCGTCCTACGAGACGCGTACGCGACTCGGTACCATCATGAAGCCCAGACGGTGATGCACCACGCCCGCCACATCAACGGCGTGCGATCGGCTCGGCAACGGAAACCCGCACCGCCTAACCCACGTGCATACCACGCGTCTACGACAATCGCGTCCGCGCCTGCGGCACGTGGTTCACCGCGAATCCCCACGTGTAAATACGGGGGATCACGCAGATACGCGATACGACCGTCTTCGAGTTGCAAAATGCTTGGACATTCGTTCCGCTCAAACACGGGAACGTCCAATTGGCCCACCAACGCCACGACACGATCCGATCTGTCCGATTGGTCGCCTAAATCCACACAGTAATGATCGAGGTCATCGAGTCTCCCGTGCGCAGCGACCGCCTGCATCACCGAAGCGAACGCACTGTCGAGCGCATTCGTGGAAAGCGCAACACTCCGTGCGGGTGGATTCCACGCGAGTTTGAGCAAATAGTCCTCGCCGCGATCTCTCCACTCAATGACGGGATCCCATATTAGGTCTTGTTGGGAAGGGACATCATAGTCGAGAACGGCCGTCATCCGAACATCCACGTTGCGGCCACCGCGTGTCCCAGGAGCGAAGCGCCACTCCCGTGCAAACCGTTCACAGAGACGAGCGCCGGCAGTTTGGTTGCTCACAGCGACATCATTCACGGTGCCATCGCGGCCCACGATCATGTGAAACTCGACACCAGAACACGCCGAGTAACCCATGGAGGTTAAACCCGCCGTGTCGATCACCGGGACAGGCGCAACATCGACCTGGCAAGGCAAATAGGCACCTTGATCAGTTGGTCGAGCGGGACAGTCGATAGATTGTGCAGAAACCTCGTTCGTCATGCCGTCGGCGATCATAGTGATGCCAAGACAGCAGAGGAGATAGATATATCGCATCAGTGTTCCTTACTCGCGGATGTGGCAACTAATATCGATACACCGGCACGCCGAGGCGGTGCCGTGATATTCCTCCAAAATAATATCAAATAGGCGACCGCGAAGGTCGCACACTAACGACGGCACGACAATTCAGAAATATCGTCTTTCTAGCCGACGCTTTAAGCCGTTTTCGTGGGCATCTGTTGGACCGGGCCGTCAACTATTGCGCAGTTGATTCAGTTATGTCAGCAGGCGCTGTCGAGAAATTTGCCGCTTGCCGCAGCTTTCCACCACATAAGCTGTTTAGCAACAACACATTAGAGTAGTAGCCCATGAACTCGGTATGCGGTTTGCCGATCCCCGGCGACGGTTCGAACGAATGAGTGTCCGCACTCGAACGATTTCACCCCAGGGAAATGAATGCCCGCATTTCGATTACGCAACGAAAAAGGTGTCGCACTGGTAATTGTGCTTTTCGTCGCGCTTGTAGTAGGAAGTATATCCGCCGGCGCCGCCCTGATGAGTTCAAGCGCTACCCTCGTCCATAAATATAGTGAACGCCAGAGCAGCCTTGTTGCTGTAGCTGACGCGGGCATCGAAGAAGCTCGTTCGTACCTCAATGGAAACTCCGCGCTCTACCCGGCCGACGGTTTTAGCGCACTCGAATACGCGGCAGCGGTTTCGGACGCCGATGGCGTGGTGATTCCAGGTTTACAACGATGGCTGTATGTCGGACCAACGGGTGTGACGACGGGACAGTACGGTGTATTCGGCAGTGTCGTGTCCGTTGTTACCGATGCCGTGGGGAACTCGATCGTCCGTCGCGGGGAGATGGCCCAAGAGAGTTTTGCGAAGTACGCGTATTTCACAGACATCGAACCATCCAACATTTCGTTTGGCGGCGGCGACCAGATTCAAGGACCGGTGCACACCAATGACGAGTTGAAGATTTACGCTTCCGGCGCATCGTTTTTGAGCGAAGTGACAACTTCGAAAGATGTCCAAGGAGCACAGTACGGAACATTCGGCCAGGGCTACCTCGAATACGTGCCCGAGATCCCCATGCCCCAAACGGCTGATCTCGTCAAACTGCAAGTACAAGCAGCGGCGGGTGGTACATCGTTCATCAGTAGCAGCGCTGGAGACGCAGGTGAAGCGAGCATGCGGATAGAGTTTCGCCCGGTAGATCTCAACAATGATGGTCAGTTTAACGGTGTCAACGAGGGATTCATCCGTGTATATGTCGCGCCAGCGGACCCCGACTATGTCACCGCATCGCATCCTGGCGGCAATAGCCTTCAACAATCGCTCAACTGCGGCGATTTCGAAGGCGGCGGTGTATTCAAGGCAGCGGTCGATCACCCGTTTGGAGGTCACGACTGGTACGCGAGCGTGACCGACGCCGATGCCCAGTGTTTTCTTGGCGGATCGGATGTACTCACCGCCTCAGGAGGGTTTGAGGCGAATGCCGGGCCTGGATCTTGGTTGCCATGGCCCGGAGCCGTCGATGCCGCGGTCACCGCGAGGGTCGGTACCGAGGCTGCCTATCTGTTCCCAATTACCCGTGCGTTAAATCCCAGTTTTAAGGGCGTGATATACGTCGATGGAAAAGTCGCTATCAGCGGCATATTGCGAGGACGGGTAACACTGGCAGCAACGGACAAAATCATCATCGCCGACGATGTCATTTACGCTACGAATCCGGGTGCCGGTACTTGCGCCGACATCCTCGGATTGTTCAGCGACGACGATATCGTTATTTCAAACAACACGATTAACGCCCCACAAAGACCCAGCGCCGCGGATGACTATCGTACCTACGACGACACGAAAGACGAATTCGTTCATGGCGTGCTCTTGGCACTCGACATCTTTACCGTGGAGAATTACAACCAGGGATCCAAGAACGACGAAAACTGCGAGGCCGTGGTCTGGGGTCGTGGATGTCTGTATTTAACAGGCGGTATCATTCAGAAGACACGCGGTGCGGTGGGCCAGGGTAACGGGCGCGGAAACCTGAAACGTTACTCCTACGATCAGTGCGCGTATTCGAGTCCGCCACCATATTTTCCGACGACCGGTCATTTCAATCGGGGAATGTACTACGAAGTAAATCCATCTGGATTCGACATCAACAACTATTGGCAGCTACTGATTCCTGTGCCTCCAACCCCGTAATCTGAAGCGTGTCAGAGACGGTTGATGTCCTTAGCTTCGAATGAGCCACAGAGAGCACAGAGCAAGATGGAGGGCACAGAGAGATCATGAACCGAACAGACCGTCTCACTCTAGTCGGGACAAGGGAGTTCTAACGTTGCAAACAGAAATCAAATCTCTGTGTCCTCCATCTTACTCTGTGTCCTCTGTGGCAAAAAAATCGACGACGACCCGCACGCCGACACCCAACAAAATCAGTCTATCCGCAACGCCTCCGACGGATCGATACGCGCGGCGCGGCGTGCTGGTAACCAACTTGCGAGCAAAGCCACGGTAGTCAAAACTCCGATCGCCACGACAAAAGCGGTGGGGTGATTGGGTTGGACACCAAACAAGAAACGTTGCAACACTCGCGTACCGCCGAGCGCTAGTGTAATTCCAACACCAAGCCCAACGACAAGCAGCGTGAGGGATTTGTTAATGATCAAACGCTCGACCTGACCAGGCCGCGCACCCATCGCAATGCGCATGCCGATCTCTTTGGTACGTCTTGTGACAAGATAGGAAATCACAGCGTATAATCCGACGCTTGCGAGAAGCAATGCAACACCCGACGCAATCTGTAGTAGCACGGACATGAACGTGAGACCGCTCATCGACTCTGCGATTGCCACATGCATGTCCTGTGGATTTGCAATCGGCAATGACGGATCGACATCGGATACCACCTGACGTACCGTTGACAGTATCGTCGATGGCTGTGCCAGGTTGGTCTTGATGATGAGATTCATGCTGTTGGTCCACAGACCGCTGCTTTGCGGGATTGGTACGATCGGATAGTAGACCGCGATCGCGCGTTCGCCGCTCAGCGATAACCCAAACACATCCCCAACCACGCCGACGACACGATAGAACGGGCCCTCCGTCCGCCCGCCGGGCGCAATACCTTTGCCCAACGGATCCTCGCCGGGCCAGAAACGATCCACAAATGCCTGGCTTACCACGACCGCACCTCGGCCCGGAATGTCGTTGTCCGCGTCAACAAAACCGCGCCCGCGCAAAACCGGAATACCCATGCTTTCAAAATATCCAGGTGTGGTCGGCTCCTGGCCCGCACATGTTGTCATGCCATCGTCGGATAAACGATCGTACACGGCGCCGTCGGCAAAGCCTTGTACCGTACACCCAAACCCACCGGAAAAGGGTAAGTCAGGTGTCATCCCCGCGGCGGTAACACCAGGCAACCCACGCACTCGCTCGAGGACTTGGCGATACAGCCCCCAACGCGCTACTGATCCCCGGTACCGCTCTCCCGCGGGGATCAGCTGCACGCTCAACACTCCGTCGGGTTGGATTCCCGGATCGATCTTCTGCAAACGCGCTTGGCTTGCGATCAACAACCCTGCAGCGACAACCAGGGTGAGCGCAAGCGCCACTTGTGCGACCACCAACGTGGAGCGCACTCGGTGACGGTCACGCCCAGGTGTGGCAGAACGGCCCCCGGTTGATGTCAATTTAGTGGACGATCGAACATGCGCCGCTATGGGAAACACCGCCAGCGCAAAGCCAACGAGAATGCTTAGGGCGGCAGTGAACACCACGTTGCCCGGGCCAAAGCCGAGGTCATGAACCCGGGGAAGGGTCGTCGGTGCAAGCGAAATCATGGCCGGCACTCCCCAAAAACCAACGAACAGACCGAGTGCCCCACCCAGAAAGGCAATCGTCATACTCTCGGCCAACACCAAACGCGCGATGGCACCCGTCCCAGCCCCGAGCGCTGCACGTACTGTCAACTCACGCCTACGCTCTTCCATACGCACAAGAAAAAGGTTCGTCACATTCGCGCACGCGATAAGCAGCACTAGACCGAGGGCGCCCGTGAGAGTCCACAACGCGTCCGCCACGTCCGTCACGACATACTTCTTGAGCGGTGTCACTACGGTGCGAAAACCATAGTTGTCGAGAAATGTTTGGGAATACGCATTGGGGTAGGTTTTTGGTAACCGAGGTGTCAATTGCGCCAGTTCGGACTCTGCCTCCGCCGGCTCCACGCCCGGCTTGAGCAGCGCAATCATCGGTATGACATGGCTATTGAAGAACCGACCCTCGCTGTTGAATTGCCGGGGCATCCAAATGTCGGGGCCTTGGCCGATCG
>JAZDDC010000307.1:0-2400 GCA_036679565.1 Gemmatimonadota bacterium | reverse complement strand
GGTGGATATGGCTCGTACGGTGTTGCCAGTACGTACTACACTGGTGCGTTACAAACCACGACCTATGCCATCGACAACTACAAGTTTCAAGGCGCGCGTGCGTTCACAAACAAGGCTCCGTGCGGTCCGAAACGAGGACACGGTACACCACAACCTCGGTTCGGGTTGGAAGTCCAATTGGATCGTATTGCCGAGGATCTTGCTATCGATCCGGCCGAGTTGCGACTGAACAACCTCGCACCGCCTAACACGGTAACAGCCAACTACCTCTCGATCGGTTCGATGCATCTTGGCGACTGTATTCGCAAAGTCGTTAAGGGCTCAGAGTGGAGACAACGGTATGGAAAGTTACCACTGGGACGGGGGCTTGGTCTTGCGTGTTCGAGTTACATCAGTGGCGCGGGGCTTCCAATCTACTGGAACAACATGCCGCATTCGGGTGTGCAGCTGAAATGTGATCGCAGTGGTGGCGTAACGGTATTCTGTGGATCGACGGACATTGGTCAGGGTTCCGATTCAATCCTCGCGTACATCGTCGCCGAAGTGTTGGGGATAGACCCCATCGACATACGCGTCGTCACCGCTGATACCGATCTTACACCCGTGGATCTGGGGAGCTACTCGAGCAGAGTCACGCTTATGTCCGGTAACGCAGCGCTACAGGCGGCAGTAAACGCTCGATCCGTTATCTCGAAAGCGGTCGCCGGCGAACTGAAAATAGCGACGGCACGCGTATCGTTCGCCGAAGGAAAAGTGTTCGACGCACAAGACCCTGACAACGGTGTCGCGTTCGCGAAAGCAGTACAACTCGCAGAAGCGAGTTCCGGTACCGTGGGGACCGTTGGTTCATACACGCCGCCAAAAAGTCCCGGACGTTACCGCGGCGCGGGTGTGGGACCGTCACCGGCGTACTCGTATTCCGCGGCGGTCGTCGAGGTTGACGTAGATCCCGACACAGGCATCGTACGCGTGCCCACCGTGTGGATCGGCCATGACATCGGCCAGTCCATCAATCCAACCACCGTCATGGGGCAAGTCGAAGGCAGCGTCTATATGGGTCTCGGCGAAGCGTTGATGGAGGAAATGACCTACCGCGGCAATCGCAACGTAGTCCACAAAATCCCGAGCATGTTAGAGTACAAAAGTCCGACAACGCTCGAGATGTGCGATGTCATCACCTACCTCGTTGGCAGCCCGGATCCCAACGGCCCCTTCGGCGCAAAAGAGGTCGGTCAGGGGCCGCTCTTGCCTATCATGCCGGCCGTTGCCAACGCCGTGTACGACGCGGTGGGTGTACGGGTCGATGAGGTGCCGATTACACCTGAGAAAGTGCGCAAGGGATTGAAGGACAAGGAACGCGGTGGTTCCGGTCGAGTTGGGCCGAAGTCCTTCCCCGAAATCGATTGGGGGGAACTCACGCACGTGCCGCCACCATGGGACGGTGGTGACGGCAAAGCACTACCCCAAGAAGTTCCCGCGGGCAGTACAGCACACCCCGAACGGCAACACTGACGTGCTCCGCTTACCACCGTTCCGTTACTACCAACCTTCGTCAATGCGCGAAGCGCTACTCATCAAACGCGAAGCCGGAGACGACGGCATGTACGTTGCCGGCGGCACCGATCTGTACCCAAACATGAAGCGATTGCATCAAACCCCAAAGACGGTGGTATCGCTTTTGAAGGTGCCCGGGATGCACGAAGTCAAAACAGATAAAACCGGAGCAATACGTTTGGGGAGCGGTCTCACATTAACGGAAGTATCAGAACACAAAGATGTCGTCTCGGGACATCCAGCCGTTGCGCGGGCTGCACGTCTCGTGAGTACTCCGTTGCTTCGGAACATGGGTACCATCGGCGGGAATCTTTTCCTGGACACTCGGTGCAACTACTACAACCAATCTTTCGAATGGCGAAAGTCGATCGACTTCTGCATGAAGAAAGATGGCGCCATCTGCTGGGTAGCACCCAGTAGTCCACGTTGCTGGGCTGTGCAATCGAGCGATGTGGCGCCGGTCATGGTAGCCATCGGCGCCGAGTATGTGCTAGTTGGACCTAACGGCGACCGTACCGTACCAGCCGAAAGTTTCTACCACGACGACGGCATCGAGTATCTCACTCGCGAACGCGACGAGATCCTCACAGCGGTCAAACTGCCAAAGCCCAACGGATGGGATGCAACCTATTTAAAATTGCGTAGACGGGGATCGTTTGACTTTCCCGTCCTCGGCGTTGCGGCGAAGATCACCTGGGAAGGAAACAAAGTCACCGCCGCGAGAATCATACTCGGTGGAGTTGCAAGCTATACACAACGCGTCCCCGAGGCGGAGGCCGCCGTCGTTGGATCAACTTTGGACGACGAAAGTATTTCCCAGGCGGCCAACGCGGCGTTCAAACCCTC
>JAZDDC010000306.1:0-3185 GCA_036679565.1 Gemmatimonadota bacterium | reverse complement strand
GGCACCCGCAACCTGCCGGAAGTCTTGGCAATGGGTGACGCTATTGAATTCCAAAGACAGTTGAGTGCCACAGAACGCGAGACACGCCTCCAACAACTTCGTGCGCATGCGTTCGCGCGAGCCGATGAACATCCCCGTGCCGAACGCGCCTCCCCGGCGGATTGGGAGTTGAACGGGTCTCTCTTTGGGATTTCAATACGTGGCCGCGAAGTCAACGAATTGTCGAGGGCCATGTACAGGGATCACGGCATTGTGTTCCGGCCGTTCAATACGCAAGGACTGAACGCCGTTCGGCTGTCGCCCAATGTGTTCAATACGGAAGCCGACATCGATCGTTTCTTCGATTTGTTATGACGTGACCCCAGTAGTCTTCGAATCGATAATCTGTCGTCACTGATCCTCGATGTGGGCAAGGACCCCCATGATGTCTCCCGGCGTCTCACACCAATAGTCCGGCGACGTCGGCTCAAGCAGCTCCCGTGTGAACGGTCCCCAAAGCGCTGCCCCCGTCTTTACCCCAGCCGCACGACCGGAAATCATGTCGTGTACACTGTCACCCACAAAAATACATCGCGACGGGTCTCCGTCAAAACGTTTCAACGCAGTGTGTACAGGCTCAGGATGTGGTTTACCGTTTGTGACATCGTCTGCGGCAATTAACTCGGTGATGAAATTGGTGAGACCCGTCACGTGTAGACCGCGTTCGGCGCCCGCTCGCGATTTACTCGTAACCAGTCCGATGTTTGCACCCAACTTGGCGATTTGGCCAAGCAAACCTGCCACGCCGTCGTACGCGGTGATCCGTGTATCGTGATGCTTGTTGTTGTATTCGCGGTACGACGTAAGCAATGATTCGCGCAACTCAGGGTCGTAGTCCCATGGTTGCATCTGAGTACGAATTGGTTGACCTATGCTATCCAACCAATACCGATCAGATTTTGGTTCGAGCCCGTTAGCTTCGAACGCATATCGAAAGCTGTCGAGGATAAAGTCGATTGAGTTCAGCAGGGTGCCGTCCAGGTCGAATAGGACGGTCAGCGGCGGTTGTTGTGGCATCTGATCGGTAGCGCGAGTGGTCTTCGGTCAATGGTCGGACGCGAGAATGGTAAGCCACTTGCGTGTCGGTGCAAACCCCAACGACTGATTTATGATGTGCTGATGAATGGCCCAACCGAACCCGCGGGTTTACCCTCAGGTGTTGGGCGGTGCCTTTTGCGGCCCGTAACTCAGTTGGATCTTTGGTGCGGGCGCACTGCGGGTAAACGTGGCTGCCGGTTGGTCCAGTTGACGCATTACGGGTAGCACCGGTGTGACTGCCTGCACCGGTGGCAGATTGGATATGTCAATGCGTCCCGAGGCTCCGGTAACGGCCGTTATCATTTCTTCGCTGCGATGTTGACGGCGGTTTCCATCATCTTGTCCTCGGCCTGTGTGACGTGTAGTGAGGCAATGAACAATCGCTGTGCCATCATCATATCCACCATGCTCCGAATCAGATCGTCCGGAGGCGACACGGCACCACCCGCATTTGAGTTTTCTCCGCTATCCTCAGCCTCGATGGCGGGGTTCGCATTGCGCATCCCCGCCCGGACAACCTGTTCGGCCGCCCGATCGAACATACGCGCATAACGGTTCATGCCGGCCAACCCGAGTGTTAGACCGTTTATCATCGTACTCTATCTCGTACTCCGAGCCCCTAATGCTCGTGATGTAACTCCTCGAATGTTGGTATCGGTCGGTGTCGGCCGGAACTTTAGGGGGGTCGTGGTTGGATGCACAGAGATACTTAGATATCGAGGTGTTGGTTGGTGGCTGCCCGCTGCCCGCTAGCAGCCAACAGCCCCACCAACCTCTGAACGTGACCGGGAAGCTTGCCCAACCCAGAGATCCTTCGGTTCGCATCAGCGGGTAGCGGGTAGCGGGTAGTCGGAGCAGGCAGTAGTAGCTGGTAGCAGGCTCTGCCTGCTACCAGCTACTACGTCGCCTGCTCCGTAGGTCGCACCAAAATCTCATTCACATTCACCCGATCCGGCTGAGCTAAAACGTAAATAACGGCCTCGGCGATATCCTCCGCGGCCAGCGGTGTCAGCTCCGACCAACGTTCGCTAAACCCTTTTCGTGTTGCCTCGTCGGGGATATGGTCCATCAACTCCGTTGAGACCACACCGGGTTCGATATCGGTCACACGGATTCCATACGTTGGAGACAGTTCGAGTCGCAGTCCCTGCGAAATTGCGCGCACGGCGAATTTCGATGCGGCGTACACTGTGCCGGCGGGAAGTGTTCGCCGACTGGCGATGGAGGAGATGTTCACGATGTGCCCGGCACGACGTTCGATCATGCCCGGCAAGACGGCGGCAACACAATAAAGCACGCCCTTCACATTTACGTCGATCATCCGGTCCCAGTCTTCGACACGCAGCTCGGTGATCGGGGAGAGGGGCATAACACCGGCGTTGTTGACGAGCACGTTCACCGCACCAAACGTTTCTATCGCTTGAGCGAACATCGAATCGACTTGCGCTCGGACCGTCACGTCCGTCGGAACGGCCAACGCCTCACCTCCGTTGGCACCAATCCGGGCGGCCAGAACAACCCTGTATCCCCGTGCGGCGAGGAGCTTGGCGGTGGCGGCACCGATACCGGAAGACGCGCCCGTAACAATGGCGACAGGACCTGACATGGGAGGATCCGTTGTGAATGGTGGGTGGCGGGAATATTACTGGGTTTGTGGGGTGTTTGTGAGGGTAGGGGACTGTGTTTTTTTGCGATTAACGATCAGCGATCGCAAATTTATGGAATTGTGGGATGCGGTGGTCCCGTCCGGGGCGTTGCGTTTATGGCAAGGCATGCATTGAGCGGGGCCGGAAGAGTGGTAAGGGGCGTGAAAGCGCGAGCGGAAGAAACCTGCATCAACCCAGTGGTCAGAAATTCCTCAGTCGGCGGGGAGGAAACGCCTGGACGAAACCCTAACCGTATTTTGCAAACCACTGTTGGTATGACATTGCCATTTTCACAGGCCCGGGAGTCCCAGGCCTTTTTCGTGTGTCGGGCCGATAGACTTTCGCGATAAACGGTGGTCTATGCCGCACCCGAAACGCGATAATCCTATGTCTCGTGTTCACTACGTTCGCAGCTAGTTCTGCTAAGGGTGCGTGTCCCACAAGTATGAAGAGAGCCAATCC
>JAZDDC010000305.1:0-4083 GCA_036679565.1 Gemmatimonadota bacterium | reverse complement strand
GCGCGAAGCGTGCTTCACGGTCGTGAACACCGACGACGAGATGGTTGATTGGCCGGACATGTCAGTCGACTCGCGGCGCGAACGGTTGCACCGCCACATGAACAACGAAACGGGAGCGCTCGAGATTGCGGCTCAGTGCGTGGCCGATTTCCCCGATGCACCGTGGGACCTGCGAATGCGTCTCGCACGGCAAGCCGCCGATGAAGCACGCCACGCAACACTTTTGTATAGACGTCTCAAAGAGTTGGGCGGAAGCAAAGGTCAATTCCCAGTCGCAAACTACGAATGGGGTGTCACCGGGATGCTCGATAACCTGCCCGGCCGGCTCGCGGTGCAGAACCGAACATTCGAAGCGGGACTCATCGACCTGCTGGGACATCTCCGAAACGTGTGGCGTGAGGCGGGCGATCACGAAACCGCCGACTTACTCGATGGAATCCTCGCGGACGAAATCACACACGTGCGATTTGCAAATCGTTGGATCCGTCAGCTATCGGAAGAGAATCCGGCTGTACTGTTGCGTGTCGCAATGGCAGTGCGATTTCTTGGCGCCTGTAACGAAAGTCTCGCAGCCACCCCCGGGGATCTCAATGCCGCGGGAGTCGAACTCACACCAGAGCGACTCATGGCGCCGGCAGTGAACGTCGCGGATCGGCTGGAGGCGGATTTCACCGAGGACGAAGTCCTCGAAGTTCTCAAGCAAGCGGGATTCCGGTCCATCCTACCCACGCACCTGAAGGTCTCGGCAACATGAGCGAAACAAAGTTGCCCCCTTTGACGCCGGAACTGTACGGCGATGCATCCGTCCGAGAGGCGCATGTGATGGTCGTGAACCGATGGGCGGAATGTGCGAATCTGTCTGAGGACCACCCGGACAAAAAACTCGAGTTCCTGCATCGCCAGATGAACGAAGAGGCCAACGTCATGGAAAACGCGGCAAGCAGTCTCGCCGACTTCCCCGACGCGCCCTGGGAGATACGCATGTGGCTCGCACGGCAGTGCGCCGACGAAGCACGTCACCTGCTTGTGTACAAACAACTGGTTGAGGGGCGGGGTGGGCATGCCGGGCAGTTCCCGGTTATGAATTTCCAATACCGAATTCTCCAAAAGATCGATACGCTCATCGGTCGGCTGGCGGTACAAAACCGCACATTCGAAGCCGAAGGCCTGGACGCGGTCACGCACGCACGAGCCAAAGCCGTGGCGGAGGGCGACTACGAGCTGGCGGAGATTTACGACGCACAACAAGCCGATGAGATCATTCACATCGGTTTCGCAAACGACTGGATACACAAACAGGTCAAAAAGAACCCGCGCAACGTGCTTCGCATGGCCGAAGCGTTGACACGCGGCGGACGGGCCTTCGAAGAGGTATTCGCTGGCGGTGGCACACATGTTACAGAGTACGGTGTCGCGCATGCGGAGAGGGAGATGGCCGGTTTCGACACAGCGGAGATTGAATTCGCTTCGCGCCAATCCGACGAACGTCGCGAGCGGGTGCGAGCTATAGAGGAGCAGCCGTAGCTGTCATGGCGGCACTGCTGGAGCGATTAACGGACATCGCCACACTCGTCCGATTGGGCGAGATGGTGATGTCCGTTTTACAGTCTCTCCTCATCCCGTTTGGTTTCCTGTTGGCCGTGTACCTGTTTGAGTTACGCGGCGGTGCCGATCCCAATCGCTATCGCACGCGAAATTTCCTCCACGATGTGATCTACCTGTTCGTGTACGTTGGCGGGTTCTACGATGTGTTCGCGCTGGCAATCGTCCTCAACGCGATCGAACCGCACCTCGAGTTTCTGCAGATCGCACCAACACGCAGCCTACCGTGGCCAGTTGGACTCGCCATCTTTTGGGTAGGGGGAGATTTTGTCGTCTACTGGTGGCACAGACTCCAACACTCCAATCGTTTTCTCTGGGCGTTTCATAGTGTTCACCACTCACAGGAACAGATGACGCTGTTCACGGCATCACGACGCCACCCGGTGGAACAACTGTCGATGGATCTGCTGCTCTTCTTTTTCATTTTTCACCTCGTGCTCGGTGTTCCGACACGTGGATGGGTGCCGTTAGCCGTACTTGTGAGGACTGTGTCATCACTCCAACACGCGCAGTTGAATTGGCGTTTCGGCCCCTTGCACAAGGTGTTGGTTAGTCCCCGTTTCCACGCATTCCATCACTCTGCACAACCCGAACACGCTAACGCCAACTACGGCTTCCTGTTCAGCACGTGGGATTACATCTTCGGGACCGCGGTGCCGGAGCAACCGCTACCTGTTCGCTACGGGCTCGACGGGATCGAAATGAAAGAGTCACTGGCGGGCCACTTGGTTACGCCGTTTCGTCTTCTGTGGCAATGGCGACATCGTGGGTCGGCGGCCACGCCGGAGGTCAACTCGGACATCTCGGCGTAACGTTCGGGTCGGAGCAGCTAGGACCCGAGCGCAGGTTACCGCGTTTTTTTTCGTGTGCGACGAGTTTGCGTAGACCGCTGAACCCCCCGTCTGACGAAGCGTACGAATCGAGCCGCTCGATTGATCACCTTAAACGTCGCTCTCGCGAACCCGACGTGCAGCATCAGCGCCAGGGACATTGCGGTAAGCGAACCCCACCCGGCTAACCCCTTGAAACCGGTTAGCGTAAATGTTTCCACTCCCCGCCAACACCCGTCGACCTCGACCTCTGTGACGACACCAAGCAAGTCTCCGGCAGGCAACGGTGCATCCGGAAGCCATGTTGCGTCACCTCGCGTTATGACATATGTGGCGGCCCGCTTTTCCCGCTGGCGATACATGAGTCGGTGCGTGACCAAACCGGCGGACGTCCGCATCGCAACGACGTCACCTCGCACCGCGTTGGTTCCCGCGTCACAACTCACCCGGATCGAGCAACCGTTAGGGATTGTCGGATGCATACTGTCGCCGTGGTGCTTTACCACGACGTCGGTAGCTGCTCGCTTGAGCAGCGGAGCCAAGACATCGAGCGCCTTTACCGAGTCCCGCGCGCCACCCCCAACATCGTGTCGTGGCGGGATCAACCGATGCCCCTGTACCCGGGAAGCGCGACGCGACCCATCCCATCATTCCGAAAGCACGGTTGCGACATTACACTACCGACCATGGCTCATTGTGGGCGTGAACGGACCCGGACGCAAGCTTGTCGATGAAAGTGGTTTTTTTCGTCGCTGGCGGTGAGATCGCGTTGAGATCGATCGAGGCAGTCGGCGAAACGCATGAGATTGCGGCGGTCGTCCGGCCACGACCAACCGGTTCCACCGTCCGGCGGTTGCTGCGGCGAACCGCACAGGCAATGAGGATGAGACCTCGAGACGCCGTGAGACACTTCACAACGGAAAAACGTATTCCCACAATCGAAGCCGAGTCGGGTCGAGACAAGGCGATCGTGGCGATGCTCAATGAAATACAACCGGATGTCATCTGCATTGCTACCTTCCCTTGGATTCTCGATCCCACACTTCTGACGGTGCCAAGCTATGGCGCCTTCAACCTCCACGCCTCGTTGCTTCCACGACACCGCGGCCCCAATCCGTACTTTTGGACATACTACCATGATGACCGCGACGTGGGCGTGACGGTGCACGTTGCCGCGAACGACGCGGATGCAGGAGAAATCGTGATTCAGGACAAGTGGGAACTACGGCGAGGGTTCAACGTGATCCCTCTGCACGCCGAGATGGCGGTCCGCGGTGCAGCCGCATTGCGCGAGGCCGTTGACATGGTTGAGAGTGGTGAACGACACTTCACGCCGCAAGACGAAACACTGGCAACAAAGGCCCCACGTGTGAAGCCAATGGCTTCCATGGTGAATTTCGCTGAGTGGGACGTCGAAAGAGTATGGCATTTCCTAGCAGGCATCCACCCTTTTTTTCACGAACCGCTCCGCGACGCCGGGCGTCCAGTGCGGTATGGCACTGTAATTGGATACGAACGAACCGATAGCACGGCTCAGGCAGGTCGGTTGGAACGAATGGGCGAGGAATGGCGGCTACAGTGTCTGGGGGGCAGTGTTCGCTTGACGTTACGTGACAAGTTGAAAAAGAAGGCATCGGCTTGACCAGTGTTG
>JAZDDC010000304.1:0-14882 GCA_036679565.1 Gemmatimonadota bacterium | reverse complement strand
GCACTCAAGTTTTACAAAGGTGCAGGGTGTGACGCCTGTGGAGACTCCGGATACCGCGGCAGACAGGGGTTATACGAGGTCATGACAATGACCGCAGAGCTTCGCCGGATGATTCTCAAGGGAAATTCCGCGGAGGATCTCAAGGCGCAGGCCGTCCAGCAGGGAATGCTGACCCTCCGTATGGATGGAATCATGAAGATTAAGAAAGGCGTGACGACCCTTGAGGAAGTGCTCAAGGAGACGGCGGCGTAATAATGTCTGAACTCGGTGAACGCCTCAACCTCCGTGTTTTGCTCGAAGAAATGATTGAGCGGGATGCATCCGATTTGCACATCACGGCGGGAGAGCGGCCAAAGGTCCGTATCGACGGGGAGATGACGGATGCCCGGTACGACGGTAGTCTCTCTCCGAAAGACACACTTCAACTTGCGTACTCCGTCTTGACGGAGAATCAGAAAAAGCGTTTTGAGACGGATGATGAACTCGATTTTTCGTTTGGCATCCAAGACCTAGCCCGGTTCCGTGGGAACTGTTTCAAGCAGCGGGGTTGCGTTTCGATGGTGATTCGACAGATCCCGATTGCCATCAAAACATTCGAGGAACTGGGTCTGCCGGCGACGTTGCGGGAGCTGGCTGAAAGACCGCGTGGACTCGTCTTAGTAACGGGGCCAACCGGATCTGGTAAATCGACCACGCTCGCCGCGATGATCGATATGATCAATCGAACTCGAAAAGCGCACATTATCACGATCGAAGATCCGATCGAATTTGTGCATCGTCATCAACAATGTATCGTGAACCAACGAGAGGTTGGAACGGACACACAGTCTTTTTCGGCAGCATTGAAGTACGCTTTGCGACAAGACCCCGATGTCGTGCTCATTGGCGAGATGCGGGATCTCGAGACCATCCAAGCCGCGCTGACTATTGCGGAAACCGGTCACCTCGCATTCGCAACACTCCACACCAATTAGGCGGCTGAGTCGGTCAACCGGATTATTGATGTGTTTCCGTCGCACGCGCAGTCGCAGGTTCGTGCGCAGCTGGCGTTCGTACTCGAGGGAGTGGTTACACAAACATTGTTGCAAAAATCGTCTGGCAAGGGCCGTGTCATGGCCTGCGAGATAATGATGGCAACACCGGCCGTCAGGGCCCTGATTCGCGACGACAAGGTCCACCAAATTCTCAGCGCGATGCAGGCGGGCAAGAAGCACGGCATGCAGACCCTGGCAGACTCGCTTTACACGCTGTACATGCAACGAGAAGTTTCATTGGAGGAATGTTTGCGTGTCACGGCCGACGACAACGAGTTCCTCAGAATGGTTGGGGAACCCGATCCGCACGGCACGGCGGCAGCGGGATCCCGCTCGGCTGTCGGTCGGCGCTAAACGATGATGGAGCGTTAGATGCCCGTTTTCGAATATACGGCTCGCACCGCCTCCGGTGAGGAAACCACTGGCAGCGTCGAACTTGCTACAAAAGAAGATGTAGCTGCCCATCTTAGAAAAAAACGTATGCGCGTGGTTCGTGTACGGGAGGCGAAGAAGAAAAAGTCGGGCGGCCGCATTCCGACAAGAGACGTGGTCATTTTTACCCGGCAATTCGCTACCATGATCAACGCCGGTCTGCCATTGGTCCAGGCGTTAGACATTCTTGCCCAACAGACAGACAACAAAACACTTGCGGAGGTTACCAAGCAGGTCGTTTATGATGTCGAAAGCGGTAATACGCTTGCCGATGCCTTGGACAAACACAAAAACGCCTTTAGCGACCTCTATGTGAACATGGTTGCGGCGGGTGAAGCAGGTGGTATTCTCGACACGATTCTTTTACGGCTATCAGTTTTCCTCGAGAAAAATGACGCCATCGTGCGAAAGGTGAAGGGCGCGATGATTTATCCCGCCGTCATCTTCTCAGTAGCCATCATTGCTATCGTAATCTTGCTTGTCTTCGTTATCCCGACGTTCCAACAAATGTTTTCCTCGGTACAGATGGAGTTGCCGCTGGCCACCCGCATTGTCATCGGGATGAGCGAGTTGCTCCAGAATTACTGGTGGCTGATGATCGCGACCGGCGTGGTGCTCTTTTTCTCGATTCGTAAATACTATAGCACTCACGGCGGCAAACTCGTCATTGACAGGATGATGTTAGGGTCCCCCATCCTCGGTGATCTGTTGCGTAAATCTGCCGTGTCCCGGTTCACGCGCACCTTGGGTACCCTCGTCTCCTCCGGTGTCTCAATCCTCGATGGTCTGGAGATAACCGCACGAACGGCCGGAAACCGCGTTATTCACGACGCGGTCATGGAATCGCGTGGTTCCATTGCCGGTGGTGAAACGATAGCGGACCCGCTGCAAAAATCCGGTGTGTTTCCGCCCATGGTTACGTCGATGATCGCTGTTGGTGAGGCGACAGGTGGTCTCGACCAAATGCTTACGAAGATCGCCGACTTTTACGACGATGAAGTCGATGCAGCCGTCAGTGCTTTGCTCTCGTTATTGGAACCCATCATGATCGTGATTCTCGGCGTGATCGTCGGCGGAATGATCGTAGCCATGTACCTGCCGATCTTCAACATGATCAACGCCGTAGGCTAACGGTTCAGACGGAGTTCGCAGAGGTGATAGCAAGCCGCTATCCCTCTGTGTTCCTCTGTGCCCCTGAGTGGCAAAACCTCCTTGCCGACGCTCCCGAAAAACCGCCCCGCAGAACACACGTGTACCTGATGCATCCGCGCATCAATCGGTATTGCATTCTGCCAAGACTTGTTCGATACTGGACCGATGTCCGCACCAGGTGATGAACTACCCAATCCCAAGCGAGAGCGAAGGTTAAGCGGGGGCCTCCCGGGTCCCACGTCGCTGTTGAGTTGGGTTTATGTCGGCCGTCTTTCGGTGGCCACCGTGGTGTTTCTGGCGGCCGCTTTTTCCTTCAGTACTGTCCCGCCCGGTGTCATCGTCACCCTGTCGGTTGCGGCGTTGCTTTCTCTGCTTGTCACGGGAATCTCCGTTTTCCTCAGTCATGTCCGGAAGGTGTCGCTCAGCCCGGCCTTCCTCTACGGGCAAGCGATTTTCGATGTGGGGCTCGTGACGACGGTGTTGTGGGTGACCGGTGGCGTGGCGAGCGACTTTACGTCGCTGTACATCCTGGTCATCGCGGTGGCGGCGTTGACGATGCCGTTTAGAGGCACTCTCATCGTGACCTTCGTCGCCGCAAGTATGTATTTCCTGCTCGGCATAATCGACCAGCCGATTCCGTGGCTCGCGGTCACGTTGCAAATCGGTGTGTTCTTCTCGGTCGCGTTCGCAACCGGTTGGTTGGCCAGCCGTGTGCGTGTCGTTGGGGAACAACGTCAGCAACTCGAGCAGGAGGTACAACGTCTTCGGCTCAAGGCTGCGGATATCCTTCGAGAGATTAGCGGTGGTATCGTGACCGTGGACGGAGACAGTACCCTCGTCTTTGCCAACGAAGCCGCGGAGAATCTACTCGCGTTCTCGAACAGCCGGTTTGAAGGTCAGCCGTTTCTCGATTTTTTACGCTCGCGGTCTGAAGAATTGTGGATGGCTATCGTGGGGACCCAAAAGGATGGTCGCCGCCAGATACGTGCCGAGGGTACGGTTAGACTGGGCAACCGTAAATTCCCGATCGGTCTAACCACCACACCACATGTCATGGAGGGGGTCGGCTCGTTGTCCGTGACCGCGATATTCACAGACATTTCTGATCAGAAACGGCTCAATGAACTTAATGTGCGAACGGAACGGCTCGAGGCGGTCGCTGCGTTATCGGCCTCTCTTGCGCACGAGATAAAAAATCCGTTGGCGTCGATTCGTTCGTCGGTTGAACAGCTGGGCAAGTCGGAGAGAGCTGACGACGACGACCGGTCCCTGAGTCAGTTGGTTGTACGCGAAAGCGATCGGTTGAGCAGGCTTCTATCGGAATTTTTGGATTTTACTCGTGTCCGCATGGTCGAATCTCACACCGTTGATATTCAAGACGTAGCGCGGGCTGCAGTGGCCTTAGTGCGCGAACACCCGGATTGCCCTAGCGATGCCGCGATTGAAATCGATGGAAGCTCGACGCGAGTTGAGGGTGATGAAGACCTTCTCCATCGTGTCGTGGTCAACTTGGTATTGAATGCATTGCAAGCTGCGGGTGTCAACGCACGTGTGAAAGTTACAATACGGCAGGTAGATGTGAACGACCTACCTACTGGCGTTGCGTCCGACAAGTCTGCCATGATACGTGTCGAAGATAACGGACCCGGAATCCCCGAGGATCTCTTGCGAAATTTGTTCGATCCTTTTGTCACCGGTCGCGAAGGTGGCACTGGACTCGGCCTTGCCATCGTGCAACGCGCGGTCGAGGCTCATCATGGTTTGGTATTCGTTGATTCTGATCCCGACGTGGGTACGATGTTCAGTGTCTATCTACCTACGCGGAACTCGAACGAGGCGGCGGCGTGACGCAAAAACCTTCGATCTTGGTGGTGGACGACGAATCGGGCATCCTGCAGACGTTGCGGATTTTGCTAAAGAATTCGGGTTTTGACGTAAGTGTAGCGCAAGGCGGAAAAGCCGGCCTGGCCGCATTGGATGAAAACTCGCCCGATATTGTTTTGACCGATGTTCGAATGCCGAGTGTCACTGGCATCGACATCCTCAAGGCCGCCACCGAAGCTGATCCGGAGACACCGGTCATCTTGATGACCGCGCAAGCGTCCCTGCAGACTGCCATACAAGCCGTCAACCAGGGCGCTTTTCACTACGTGCAAAAACCATTTTCAAACGATGACCTGTTGACCATCTGTCGTCGCGCAGCGGAAACACGTCAGCTACGTTCCGAAAACAAACATCTCAAACAGGAGATACGACGGCGAGACCGTTCGAGCGCAGTCAAGCCAATCGGTCAGGCCCGTTCGTTCGTGGATGTTTTGCGTCTTGCGGAACAAGTTGCGCCGACCGAATCTACTGTGCTCATACTCGGTGAGAGTGGAACGGGTAAAGAGGTGATTGCTCGATACATCCACCGCCTTTCGGCCCGTAGTGACGGGCCAAGTTTTTCCATCAACTGTGGTGCGTTGCCGGAGAGCCTTTTGGAGTCCGAGTTGTTCGGGCACAAGAAAGGTTCGTTCACAGGCGCCGTCAAGGACAAAGAAGGCTTGTTTACCGCGGCCCGTGGCGGCAGTTTCTTTTTGGATGAAATAGGGGAAACGACGCCGGCAACACAGGTCAAGTTACTCAGAGTGCTTCAGGAACGTGAAGTCCTTCCAGTCGGCGCCACCCAGCCTGTTCCCGTCGATGTTAGAGTCATTGCGGCGACGAACCGGGATCTAGAAGAGGAAATGCGCAGAGGGAATTTCCGTTCCGATTTATACTATCGGTTAAACGTTATCTCGTTCCAACTCCCACCGTTGCGTGAGCGAGCCGAAGACATCCCCCTACTCATCGATAACTTTTTGGTTCGCATTGCCAAGGAGCGCAACGAAGAAACCAAGACACTCTCGCAAGATGCGTTGGACGCCGTCCTCGTCTACGATTGGCCAGGCAACGTGCGTGAACTCGAGAATGCACTTGAACATTCGGCTATCCTCACACGTGGTCGCGAGGTCCACGTTGATCAACTTCCCGAACGCATTACATCGCGCAAGGCCAAGCCGTTGGTGGATGAACGTTCGATCGAAAACCCCACGCTGGATCTTATCGAACGCGCCTACATTACGTGGGTATTGCAGGCCGAAGGCGGAAACAAAACACGTGCAGCTGATGTGCTCGGTATCGATCCTTCCACACTGTATCGCAAACTTGCCCGCTACGAAACGGAACCCGCTCAATGAGCGAACTGCCGTTCAATTGGAATGATCTCTTGGTCTCTGCTGTGATGCCGGCGTACAATGAAGAAACGCGAATTGAAGAGGCAGTCCGTTCGGTCGTTGCCGTACCGTTAAATATCGAACTTGTTGTCGTCAATGACGGATCGGTCGATGGCACGGCGGAGGTGCTGGATCGTCTGAAAGCAGAAGGTATCATCGACAAATTGGTGCACCAACCAAAGAATTTGGGTAAGGGCGCCGCAATCCGTCGTGGCATAAAGGAGGTATCAGGGCACATTACCGTCATTCAGGATGCCGACCTCGAGTACGACCCTCAAGAATTTCCAATTCTTCTCGAGCCCATACGGCTTGGCAAAGCCGACGTGGTCTACGGCTCGCGATTTCAGGCGGGTCCGCGACGTGTCTTGTACTTCTGGCACATGATTGGGAACAAGACCCTGACGCTCATCTCAAACATGTTCACCGATCTAAATCTCACGGATATGGAAACGTGTTACAAGATGGCCCGCTCGGATTTGATGAAGGCGCTCCCGCTGCGTTCAAATCGATTCGGGATCGAAGTAGAACTCACGGCGCGATTATCGCAGTCGGGTGCCCGCATCTGGGAGGTTCCCATCACGTATAGCGGGCGTACTTATGCGGAGGGCAAAAAGATAAACTGGAAAGATGGTGTCGCTGCTTTCTGGCACATCGCTCGGTTTAACGTATTTTCGCGTCCGCGGATTTTGTGGCCCTAGGGTTAAATCGCTTTCTTTGGGTGTCAATCGGAACCGCTCTCCTCTTGGTTCCTTTCCTGCCTCTCACTCCCCGCTCGGGGTTGGATTCGGGACCAGTCTGGTGGCCTCATGTGCAAGCGTGGGTTGTGGGCATGTTGTCCATCGCTGCGGTCGGTGCCGTTGCCGGACGATTGACGACCGCACTCAAACGAAGTAGCTGGCCTCACATACGTATTTCGGTCGCGGTCACGATCTCCAGTCTTGCTGTCTCCCTTTTTGTAGCCGCCACCTTCGCAATGGTGGTGGTCTTCTCGAGCAATCCTCATCTGGTCGATGAGATCGCTCAGCTGTTCCAGGCGCGAGTGTACGCCGCAGGACGAATGGCTGCTCCGATACCTGAGTTTCCAGAGTTCTTCTTGTTCCTGAATTCCTTTATCACCCAACAGGGATGGGTGTCACAATATCCACCGGGTCACCCCGCACTGCTGGGGATGGGTCTGCTTGTTGGACTCGAATGGATTGTGAATCCCCTCCTTGCCGGTGCTAGCGTCTTTTTGGTTTTCCAACTCACGCGACAACTCTACGGGCCCAGGACGGCGCTTACGGCATCGTTCCTTTGGGCCACATCCGGATGGGTAATCTTCATGTCCGGAACGTATCAAAACCATGTGAGCGCGGCTGCGTTTGCGTTGCTGGCGTGGGTTGCTGTTTTGGGATTGCGACGAGTTGCGGTTTCACGGGGGGTGTTGTGTGGTGTTGCGCTCGGTATCCTCGGTACAATCCGTCCGCTCGATACCGTGGCGGCGAGTCTCCCCGTTCTTTTTTGGGTGCTTTACTCTCGCCAGTGGCGCATGACACCGTGGATCTTGTTGGGTGGGGCGCCGTTCGTTGCGGTCCTTGCGTTTGTCAACTGGAAGTCCTTTGGACATCCTACGATGTTTGGATACACTGCTCTTTACGGTGTTGCGCACGGCCTGGGGTTTCACACCGACCCGTACGGTTGGGCTTTCACACCGTTTGACGCGTTGCGAAACTTATTCTACGTGTTACGACGCGTACACATCTATCTCTTTGAGTGGCCTATTCCTGCCGCCCTCCCAATCGGCGTGTGGGCCTTCTTTGGAAAGCAAAAGAGGAAAAGTGAACTCGTCGTTGCTGTTGGCATTCTTTCGTTACCGTTATGCTATTTCTTCTATTGGCATTCGGGCTATTACATAGGTCCGCGCTTTTATTATGGCATTACGCCGTTCCTTGCCATCGCAACCGCCCGTGCGTGGATATGGGGCCGGCACACCGCGCGCAAATGGAACGTGACATGGTTCCGGCCGGAGCCAGCATTACGATGGTGCGGTGTGGCCGTATTGTTGTGGGGGTTTGTCGGTCCAAGCTGCACCCGGAACGACTCCTTGCGGCGCAAGGCGTTGAGCGCGCCGTTGTTTTGGTCCCTGGCAGTTGGCTCAGCCGAATAGTGGCGGGGTTATGGGCGGGGGGTGCTCCAGCCAGCCTTGTTGAGCGTGCAGTCGGAAAACTCGACACGTGTGATCTGAATACATTGTTGCGTGGCTCAAGACGATTGGGTTTTTCTGCCGCCGTGTTAACTGATTCTCTCGACCGGATGCTTGCACGGACTACCGAACCCGTTCCGCGTGCGACAACTGCGCCGGATCCATCTACTCGGCTTCGCGGGTTCGGAGATCTACCTGAGCATTGCGCAATTGAGCTTGCTCGCGACTTCGAAGGATTCACGTTGTACGGGCAATTCGCTTGGTACAATTCGGTCGATCTCAACGATGGAATTGTCTTCGCAAGAGACCTGTATGAAGAAAACAAACGGCTGCTTGCGAACTACCCGGGCTGGGATGTTTGGCGTTACGCGCCACCTGTGCGGGAACCTGATGGACTACCGATCTTGACACGTGTCACCGACTTGCGCGGGATCAACGACGAGTGACAGGCGGGTCATCCAACCTTGGGGTCTCCACCGGGATGGTGGCGTGGACGATGGGCTTGATCGCGATCGCCACGTTCTTGCCATCCGTGGCCAACGGTTTCGTTTTCGACGACGTCCAGGTGGTAGTGGAGCAGACAACACTGCATTCGCTATCGAACTTCTTTGAGATCATCTCTTCTCCGTGGTGGTCCGATGCATTGTATCGGCCCGTAACGAAACTTTCGTTTGCGTTCGATTGGGCCGTCAGCGGTGGTGCTCCCTGGTATTTCCATGCGATGAATGTGTTGTTGCACGCTGCTACGACCTGTGCGGTTTTCTTTCTTGCGTTGCGTTGGTTAGGCGTTTTCGGTGCCGCAATTGGAACGGCCATCTTCGTCGCCCATCCTGTGCACGTCGAGGCTGTCGCGTCGGTCGTCGGGCGAGCGGAAGTCTTGGTCGGGTTATTCGCAGCCGCGGCGGCTCTTCTATACCGATGGGATGGGGTTCTTGCCAGTTACGACGACAGGTCGTGGCGCCGATATGTCGCCACCGGCGGTACGATGACGATGTTGGTATTGGGCTTGGGATCCAAAGAAAATGCCGTCGTCATTCCAGGACTGCTGGTGCTCGTCGATTGGATGGAAGCCAAATCCAAGAACCGCTCGTTCGATTCCTGGTTCCGATCGCACTGGATACTTTGGGTGGCAACACTCGTACTCACGCTTGAATGGGTTTGGCTGAGGTCTGAGTTGCTCGGCGGGTTGGTTGGGGATGACCCCGCTCCCGGTTTGGAAGCAACAGGGATTCTCGGACGTGCCATTATTATGGCGCCCATTGCGCTTCAGTATTTGCGTCTTTTTGTCTTTCCCTTGCATCTGTCGGCGGATTATTCGCCCAACTTCGTCAGTGTTGATGTTGGTCTCACGTTGTCCGCTATAGCCGGGTTCGTGTTGCTTGCGGTGATGTCGGTGCTGGTCGTGATAATGGCGAAACGAGCACCGCTCGTCGCGTTTGGCCTGATGTGGATCGCCGGCTCGTTGGTGATCGTCTCGAATATCGTCGTTCCGACCGGCGTGCTTCTCGCGGAACGTACACTCTACTTACCGTCGATTGGTTTGATATTTATCGTGGGGCATCTGGCGACTATGGTATCGACGAGGCACGTGAAGTCAGCGTGTATCGTCGTGTCCACCATCGTGGCGCTTGGAATTGTCCGTACCGCCTCCCGCATCCCAGTCTTCAAGAACGATGCGAACTTTTATCCGCGACTAGCGTTGGATGCGCCCGGATCGTTCCGCTCTCTTTGGGTGAGCGGAATGATGGCCTACACGATCGATGATCGCGTGTTGGGCGAGCGATTGTTGCGAGAGGCCATTGTCGCGTTTCCATTATACCCAAACGTTTGGCACGACTTTGGCCGGCGCATGCAGGAAGAGGATCGTTGGGAAGAGGCAGCACAGGCGTTTTCGGTCGCGTTTAACCTGGACACAACCCGAGTTAACGACGCGGCGAACGCCGTGACAAATTTTGTACGAAATGGCAATCTCGACAGCGCAAAAGTATACGCGGCGGTTGCGGTTCGCGCCGATCCGTTCCATCCGCGGGTCAAAGAGGCTCTTGGTTGGATCGCTACCGCTGAAGGGCGGCATCTGGACGCAATGACCTATCACCGACAAGCAGCGTGGCTGGATCCCGACGAGCCGGTATACTGGTACCGCGTAGCTCAATCCGCCTTGAAGGCGTCGCACTGTCCTTCTGCGTTAACGGCCACACGCAGGCTGGGCGACTTGGATGACGAGTTTCCGAATCTTGCAACTCTGAAGCAAGATGCTGACTCGCTCGGTTGTGGTTAAGTCGATGGCCAGCGCAATGAGTCCTCGACAACCGCGCTTGATTGATTATGGCCCGCAACTGGTCGGGCTGTTTGTGTTCGTACTCGCTCTCTGGGCGCAGGTGGGGGATGCGTTTGTCGGGCGTTTCATGGGCGACGGTCTTAATCTCGTTCTCGCCAAAGCGTTGGCCCGCGGCGATGGAATGTTGCTCATCCATTTCCCTGACGCCGTCCCGGCGCGCTGGATACACCCTCTGTATCCGTTTGTGATCAGCCTGGTTGGGAAAGTGTGGCCAACTTTTCCCGACAATCTGGTATTGATTCAGATTTTGGACTCCGCGTTCCTTGGGGTCGCGGCTTGGATCGTTTCGTTGCACGTGCGCCGCCTCGATTTTTCTCCGCTTTACGCTTTGACGGCCGTGGCTTTGGGGTTTTCTAGCGCATCGATCTTGTCGCTCTCGGTCAGTGCCTTTGCGGAGCCGTTGTTGTTGGTGTTGGCCGCCGGAGCCGTATTGTTGGCCGATCGAAAAGGGTTGAGTCGTTGGACCGCCGCGGCGTCAGGTTTGTTGGCCGGTGCGTCGATGTTAACCGGAAACATCGGTGTGTTTGTGGTCGTTGGAGTCGTTACCGCATTCGCTTTGCAAAAGCGCGTAGGGTTTGCCGTCGTCGCCGCGGTTGTTGCCACTATCGTGGTTATTCCTTGGCTAGCATGGACCATACGCGTGGCGGATCCTACGGGGTTGGCGGCGGTGGCAGTCGAGAGTGCGCGACAAGCGGGTGAGCTTGACGGGGTCATATCGTGGCAGGGTCTTGGCCCTCTTGTGAACCTTCTTTTGCCGTCCCTACCACGCTGGATGATGTTCGTGGCCGGTCCGATAGCGGCCGGGTTCTTTGGAGTGGGACTGTTGTCAGTGTTCCGTACCGCACCGGCGCTCGTCATTGTTGTTTCCACATGTATCATGGGTGCTTGGTTACACCCGGCCGTCGTGCCACGCAATGAGTGGATCCTCTTCCCGTGGTTTGTTGTGCTTTTGGCGATAGGTGCTTCCCGTTCTTGGGGATATGCGCGGCAAACACGGATACCGGTGTTTCTTGCCTTTGTCGTTTTGAGCGTGGCATACGTTCCGCGAACCGCGGTGTCAGTTGCAAGTCGGCAATACGCCGCAAGCCTTGTCGGTCAAAACGATTTTCTCCGCCGCCTCTTTTTGAGTATTAATGTAGAGCTTCCAGAAGATGCCGTGATAGCGTCAGACGCAGAGGCCATGGTTCACCTTTATACGGGACGTCTGGTGATACCGGCACGCAGTGATTTTTCGCGTACGTATTGTAATGCCGGTGTCACGCACGTTGCTCGTACAAATTTGCCGGTGCCCGGGGCAATTGACGACGAACTGATTCGCGCAATGGGTTCATCAGTATCGACCGTCTTCTCGTTGACAGACGGCCCCTCACTTTACCATTTCACATGCCCGCGCTGACACGTTTTCGCGCGCAACTCCTTTGCGCGGTCGTGGCGGGAATGGTGTACGTGGGTGTTTTGGGCCATGACTGGGCCGGTGATGATGTTCCTATCATTGCGACCAATGTCGCAGCGCACTCCATATCGGGCGCCACAAGCGCCTTCTTTTCCCCCTATTGGCCTGGGGACGTGACAATATCCGGACAGCACCGGCCGTTAGTCATGCTTTCCTACGCGGTGGACTGGACGTTATCCAACGGCACACCTGCGTGGTTTCATTTTGTTAACCTCCTCATACACGCGGGCGCGACGGTGCTCTTCGTTAGTGTGGCGCTGGCCTGGTTGCCTCTGCCTGGCGCCACGGTCGCAGGTTTGACATTTGCGGTGCACCCCGTTCACGTGGAGGCCGTGGCCAATGTTGTGGGCCGCGCGGAGGTTTTGGTGGCGTTGGGCGTGTTCGCGTGCATGCTCGCGGCAAGACACTATCGCACAGCAGTGACTCCCCGCGCACGCGCCGGTTGGCTGTCAGTTGTCCTTGTGTCGCTACTTGCATCTCTGTTTGTGAAGGAACACGCGGTGATCGTTGTCGCGGTGGTGCTCCTGGACGAACTGCTGGACTCCAATGGAAATCCCCGTCGTTCAGCGATGCTTTATGCCAGTATTCTGGCGGTCACGTTTGGTTGGCTGTATCTGTGGACCGCCATTGCGGGGCAGTTCGTATCGCTTGCCGAAGCCGCAACGATTAGAGGACTGAGTACGGGCGAGCGTCTTGCGACGATGTTTCCGGCGCAACTTGATGTTGTTCGGTTGTTGGTTTTTCCGCTCGATCTTGCCGCGGACTACAATCCCCAGGTCATTCCCCGCAGAACTGAGTGGTCCACACTCGCCACGACCGGTCTCCTCACTACCACGGCAATTGTAACGCTGGGTGTCGCTGTTTGGCGCAAGGCACCGGCGATTGCATTCGGTATTCTGTTTGCGATCATGAGCTACGCCCCGACGTCGAATCTCGTTTTTTCTTCTGGCATCGTCCTGGCCGAACGGAATCTGTACCTCGCGGTGGTTGCAACCGCGATGGTCATCGGTTGGTTGTTTTCCCATTCATTCGAAACGATCCCGGGCCGGTCCGGCTTGCGGGCACTTGTCGTCGGTTCGATTGCCACGCTACTCGTAGTCTATGCGGTACGGACCGTCACCCGTGTACCATTTTGGCGTGACTCTGACAATGTGCTCTTGATGGATTATGCGGAACATTCGGAGAACTACCGCGCTCGTTTACGCTTGGGTCGTTTTTACCGCAACGCCGGCAATCTCCCTGCCGCACTCACCGAAGCCATCACCGCTGGTGCCATCTTCCCGGAAGATCCGTGGGTCGCACAATACTCTGTCGTACGAGCGCTCGACCTCGGTTTGCCGGATGTCGCGTTTGCCGAAGCGCAACGGGCGTACAACATCGAACCAACACATGCGTCTTTCGCTCGGCTTGTTGTGCGTGCGCGATTTGCTCAAGGTGAGTTGGATTCGGCAGCAGCGGTCGCACGCCGTTCGATTGTTGCGGCGCCTGACAGTCCAATCGCTATGTGGACCTATACGCAGGTGTTGGACTCGCTTGGCGCGTCACGCTGGCAGCGACACCTTGCGCAGGCGCGCTTTGATTTTCTCGAAGGGCGACTGGGGAACGCTTCAGCTCGTATCGACTCGGGATTGGCTACGGTTCCTCCAGATCTTGCACGTCCTCCCGAGTGTTGGGAACTCACACAGACCATCCCTGTCTTACGTGCGCTCAAACCCGATGCCGCCGACACGTTTCAACTTCTGTTGCGGTCCGCCACCCCGGAGTGCAGGTCATTCTCCGCGGGTGGATTGAGGGCTCCATAGACAGCGGTTACCTGTCCACCGGTCGTGCGGCGTTGATCGGCGGTCTCGTAGCGCTGAGTTGCTATGTTGGCTCTTTGCAAAACGCGTGGGCGATGGATGATGAACTCATCATCAAGGCCAACCCTGCGTCCCAATCCATTGGTCACGCGCTCGACAGTTTTTTTGAACCCTACTGGCCTGAAGAAAGCGGAATACAGGCCGGACAGTATCGCCCCCTCGCAATCTTGTGGTTCAGTATCGACTGGGCGATTTCGGGGGGTAATCCGTCCTCGTTCCATGGGGTTAACGTCGTTCTGCACGCGGTGGCAACGGTGCTTTTCGTGTTTGTCGTGGGAAGATGGTTGCCACCTATTGGGGCGCTTGCGGCCGGTTTGGTGTTTGCCGTTCACCCTGTCCACGTTGAGGCAGTGGCGAACGTTATTGGTCGCTCTGAAGTCGCGACGACAGTCGGGCTACTGGGTGCGGTACTGTGTGCTCGGCGTTTTCGATCAAGATGGGGTTGGAGTCGTTCATTCTGGCTTGCAGCTGTACTGAGCCTTTTGGCCGTCTCGCTCCTTATAAAGGAAAACGCTGTTGTGCTATTCGGTTTACTCCTTTTGGACGAGTTGTCGGAGGGCGACGCGAAGAGTCTCGTCAAGAATTTGAGCATGTATCTGGCGGTGGCGACCGTCACGTTGGCGTGGCTTTACCTCTGGCGAGGAGTGGCGGGGCAGTTTGTTGCAAGTAGCCAAACAGCAGCCCTACGTAACGTGCCACATTTTGAACGTCTATCAACGATGTTTCCAGCCTACTTGGACGTGTCCCGTCTTTTGTTCTGGCCGATGGACCTCGCGTCGGATTACAACCCACAAATGATTCTGCGTCGCACCGGATGGTCACTGATTGCCACGCTGGGCATGGTACACGCCGCGGCCGTGATCTTACTTGCGTGGATGTTGCGGCGTCGAGCGTTGGCCGTGGCCGTGGCCGTCTTCGCGTCGGCCATCACCTTTGCGCCAGCGTCTAATCTGCTTTTTTCCTCAGGTGTGCTGCTCGCCGAACGCAGTCTTTATCTGGCGGTGTGGGCACCGGCGGTTGTGATCGGTTGGGTGGTCTGGCGCGCCTCGGTGGGTCAGTGGCGTCTGCCGATGACCGCAACACTGGGAGTGGTGACGTTGGTTTTCGCCGCCCGCACCGTGCAACGGGTACCGGATTGGCAATCCACAGAGCAGATAGTTACAACCTCGTTTGCCGAA
>JAZDDC010000303.1:0-4203 GCA_036679565.1 Gemmatimonadota bacterium | reverse complement strand
ATCCCTATTCACCCATTTCCCTTTGAGGAAAAGGCAAGACGGGTCGCAAGGTGGCTGCCAAACTAGCCACACGTGGCAAAAGCGTCCGCGTTGGTTCGCATGATCCTGGTGTTTCGCCATCAACATCCGCCAGGCCGAGCTTGGCAAACGCCAAAAAGCCCGAGACGGGGCGCTCCCAGCGCATCGCGATCGCCTTGTTGCGAATTGAGGCCATCATTGTGAGCAGACGGCGAGGTCGGCGTGCGCGACATCCGTGCCGGTTAAGCAGCCGATGCAGACTTTTCTGGACAGTAAACCTTTAGCCCAGGAGAAACAGATCGCGTAGCAAGGTACCGAAACGGGGAGCCTGTCAACTCAAGTCTTGACTATCACACTTCATCGATCCGACCAGGAACTTGGTAGGCCATGCCCAAATAGCGATAGCTGTTCCAACTTCCGTCGATGGCGACAGCGCTCTGCGCCAACCGATAGTGCGCGGCCACACGGAACAACGACTAAAGCGACCGCGTTCCGATCGACGTATGCCAAAACCCGCCACCGATCGTGTCGCTCGTTACTTGGATCGAGAAATCGTAGTCGGGATGAGGCTTGCCCGTCGAAGGGTCGATGAACTCACCGGCGGAGTTGATTGTCAGTGGGCCAACCGCGCCACCGTCGCCGCGCCAACCATCGACGATAAAGACCCCTTCAGGCGTCTTCACCAAGACAAAAGCATGATCCACCCAACCATCATTTGCGAAATAGTCGTTGCGACGCGCGGTGGCCAGCTCAAGGCCTTTGTAATTGCGGTACAAGTATGCATAGAGCGACGCGCTAATCTCGCCGCAGTTGCCGGCAAGAACCGACGTCTGAGTTGGCGATTGCTCGTCCACGAGATCGGCGTACGCCAAAATCATGTTGTGACGGTTCTCGGGGTCGAAGCCTCGCTCACCTCTGATCGTTGGATGGGATTGCATTAGCCCGCTACCAAGGCCTTTGAGTTTTTCGACGGTTGCGGCTTGCTCGGCGTTAGCCTCGTGCTTGCTCAGTCCTGGCGTCCAGCAACCAACGTTGGAGGACTTAAAGCGATGCCTCCATTGTACTGCGATGCTTGCCAGCTGCTCACGCGTCGAGGGCGTGCCCTGTTCCTGTGCGATCGCAGGTGAAGTGAACGTGCCTGTCACGAACGCGAATGCGCCCACCAGTCCCAACGTGACGCTGCGTTGTAGTGCCCGAACTCGCATTGTCCGATCTCCAAGTTTGCAAGTATAAGAAGAATAAACGATCCTTTTCTAAAACCCAGTAGTACCGTGGACAACCGTTCACACGAGGAATGATGGTACGGGTGCCCGCGGCGAGCGCCGGGATGAAATGCCGCTTATCTGCCAAGTAACTCACTTGCGTCATCACCCATCAGAATGCCGCCTCATATGGTGTGCATCACCTGCTACGGCTCCTAGAGATGCCGGCCGCGGGTCAGGTGGTACGCGGCCCTTGAAGCCGATCGTGAAGAACATAGACAAACGCCTCGACCGTGGAGCCGTCCGCAAGCCAGACGTGGGTTGCAACGCGTGTGTATTCTTTCCCCTCGAACACGTCAAGCCTCGACCAGTGATCCTTCAGCTGGACAGAGGAGAACACGAACCCGTTCACGGCCTCTGCCGTTTCATCCAACACGATAGCGGGATACCCCATATGCGACCCCCAACCCGCATCATGGAGGTGTCCTTTGACTGACGCTTTGGTCCAATGTCCGCCAATGTCAGACAATACGTGCTCGTTGGGTCCTCCGGGGATCAACGAGCCGTATACGAAGAGTCGCTCCATCAAGGGCCTAACATCTCATGCCTCAGCGTGGGTGCGGGTGCGCTGGCGGAAATCCGAACGGCCGAACGCCACGGTAGCACTTCCTGGCCCGGCTGCGTCCTCGGCGCGTTTGGAGGTGACGCAGAGGGTCGGCTGTTACGTCAATTTCGAGACTCAGGCTCGGCGATGCGTCGTGGTAGATCCTGGAACGTAACGAAAGTGCTATCGGTGCGAACCAAGGAGCCGTCACCTAACTCGCCTGATGCTTGACGACCCCAACACCATATTGCGCCTGCTGGATTACTTGTGATTCCACAAAAATGACCGTATCCAGCACTTAGTGTTTCAAACTTGTTATTTGTACCAACGACTGTCGGCGAAGGGTTGGACCAGAGGCTTGGGTTGAACGGGCCGGGCAACTCGAAATTTGCACTCTCTACAATCATACCCCAGCAGTGTGGGACCCCGTCTGACAATGCGCAGGTGAAAGTACTCCCGGCAGACACCACCTGAAAACCGCTTCCCACAAAAACGGGTTGTGAACTGCACGGGACTTCTACAACCAGTAAACAAGTTGCCGATGCCGGCGCGCCCAATTGCCCATGCGAGTTAGCACCCCAGCAATAGAGGTCTTCTGTTGTTGTCACCGCACAGGTGTGATACGCCCCTGCTGATATCTGTTTGAAACGCCAGTTGTCGCCAAGCCTGATCGGCGCGCACCCAAATCCAAACTGACCTCCTACGTTATGGGTACATGCCGTGTCTGCACCTAGTTGAAAGGCTGAATTATCGCCCCAGCACGCAAGTCTGCCACTCAACATCAAGACGCACGCGTGAGCCAAACCCGCATCAGCAACGCCTGCACTATCATCCGAAAAAAACGCTGGTACCCCTAACGGTTTGGAGGAGAAAAACCCGTCCGTATCTTGGCCGAGTTGGAAAGAAAAGTTTTCTCCCCAACCCCACAAAGTTTCACTAGTATCCACAGCCACCGTAAAAGAGTAACCTCCACTTACGGACCTTACGCGCTGGACATCCACAGGAAGGTTCGGCACTTCAACGTCTGAGTAATCAGAAAAATCTTCGGGGCGTTCGTCACCCAGTTGCCCGAAGGCCCCCTGGCCCCAACAATATAACCGAGCGCCACGACGTATGATCCCACAGCTGTGGGCCCCGCCCAGCCCCAGACGATCGAACGTCAGCAATGTCGCGACGGGAACCGGCACGGACGTAGGTTCAACACCGCCAAACCCTAGCTGCCCCGAATACGCTGCGCCCCAACAAAACGTTTTCCGCTCAAAGCTGATTGCACATGAATGGTTTCCCCCGACTTCGACAAGTCGCCAACCCTGAAGTACACGTACGGAGGATCGATATTCTGTTGGTTCGAATCCTGCCTTCTCGATTCTCGCGATCAATTCCACCGATCCAGAGGCAACGGCCGTTATCTGCGCTCGATTGTCGGGCAGGGGCACCACCTCAACCGTGGCGGCGTTCCCAGTCTGCCACTCAACGCCAAGATTGCCCCTGGGATCGTTGGCGATTGCGACACCAACGGTGACCGTCTCTCCGGTCGTCATCGAGTCGGGCCATGCAAAATCCGGTTCCTCCGAGATCATCAATGCGTCTACTGATATCCGGATTGTGAAGCGCTCGGTGATCAACCTCGGTGCGGGGCCGGTTGTCGTAATTGTGACACCGCCGAGTCCGCGTTGATGTGCGGTAACCAAGGCCTCGTAACGATCCAGGCCGGTGGGGGTGGAGACCTTCAAGATGCTGGGATCGATCGGTTGCCAATCGACGTCTACAACACCAGCCTCGCTCCCATCGAGCAGGTTGTTTGTAAGCTGAAGGCCGACGACCATTGAGTCAGTCACTGCGAGCAGATTCGGCCAGTTTCCCGCCTCAACGACGACGAGTTTACTAAAAGTTGTCGGCGCGAAACCGGGCTGTTCGAAGCTGACGCCAACTAGTGTCGATCCGGGTTCGTGGGCTGCCAAGCTAGCTGTCAACACGGCATTTTCACTGGCCGTTTCCGGTACCAAAATCTGAGATACCGTCAGAATGGTGCCTTGGGTAGTCCAGTCGACGGACATCCCGGAAATGGGCAAACCGTCTGGTCCTTTCAAAACGACCGCGACGTTTGCGATCTCGGCAATAGACATCACCGTTGGCCACTGTGACAAAATCGGCTCAATCTCTACGATAATATCGTTAGGCGGCGTGAATTCACGACATCCGATTGTTATTGCCGTGAGCGCGACGATCGCGATAACGATGGCATTGTTCCGGCGTTTCAAAATAAAATCTCCCGCGAGGGCCATGGGCGCGTTAACAACGGCGCATGCCTTCTCGACGAATGACGTCACAGTCCCACACGTAACCCGGCACCGACAAATGCCCTCGTAAAATCAGGAG
>JAZDDC010000302.1:0-4386 GCA_036679565.1 Gemmatimonadota bacterium | reverse complement strand
CGGCCAAAACGTCACGGCAGAAGGGCACATCGTCTGTGGACATTGCCGCCAATGCCGCACTGGCAATGCACACGTCTGCCGGAACACACAAATCATCGGTGTCGATCGTGACGGTGCCTTCGCCGACTACGTCGCCATGCCGGCATCAAATGTGGTGCCCCTCAACGGGATCGCCACTGAAATTGGCGCGATCATGGACCCGCTCGGAAACGCATTTCACACCGTTCTAAGCTCAAATGTCTCCGGCAAGACCATCCTTATCATTGGGTGCGGTCCCATTGGCTGTTTCGCGGTTGGCATCGCCCGGGCGGCAGGAGCGTCGCACATCATCGCCGCGGACTTGAACACACGGCGGTTGGAACTTGCGGGCACCATGGGCGCACACGTCTTGGTAGACCCCACGAAGCAAGACGTGAATGAAATCGTGAGTGAAGCAACTGACGGCGATGGTATCGATGTGGTGTGCGAGATGTCGGGACACCCCACCGCCCTCCGACAAGCATTCCAAACTGTGAGACCCGGCGGACGGGTGAATCTCCTTGGCCTTCCCAAAGACGAAGTAACGTTGCCAGTCGGGACCGACATCATTTTCAAAGGTGTCACGATATACGGCGTCATCGGTCGCCGGATGTTCGAAACATGGCACCAGATGCAAACCTTCTTAGGATCGGGTCTGCTCGATCCCAGACCCATCATCACACACTCTTTCCCGCTCGCACAAATGGACGAGGCGCTCGCGACAATCCGCGCGGGGCAGGCTGGCAAGGTGATTCTGGCAATCGGAGCGGAAACATGAACAACACGGTCGAAGAACGTCTCCGCGCTGACATCGACGGTTTCCGCCGCGACGGCGTCTACAAGGAACTCAATTACTTGGACTCGCCGCAGGCGGCCCGGGTGACCATGCGTGGTCGCGGCGAAATCATCATCCTGTCGAGCAACAACTATCTCGGTCTGAGCAACACACCCGAGGTGGTCGCTGCCGGCAAGAGCAGCCTCGATCGGTTCGGTGCCGGCACAGCCAGCGTGCGGTTCATCTGCGGAACCTTCACGGTCCACGAAGAACTCGAGCGAGAACTCGCCAGTCTGGTCGGCACGGACTCCTCCCTCAGCTTTGTGTCCTGCTGGAACGCCAACGAAGCCCTGATGCCAACGTTGCTCGGGCCCGACGACATCGTCATCTCCGATCAACTGAACCACGCTTCGATTATCGACGCGATGAGGTTGGCAAAAGCCATTACCAAATGCCAAACTGCCGTTTTCAAACACTCCGACATGGACGATTTGGTCGCCAAACTGGAAACTGCTCGGGATCGCAGAACTCGCATGATCGTCACTGACGGCATTTTTTCGATGGAGGGCGACATCGCAAAACTCGCCGACATCGTGGAGATCGCAAAACGGTACGACGCCTTGGTTGTCGTAGATGACTCCCACGCCACGGGGGTGCTCGGCAAAACCGGCCGAGGAACCGCCGAACACTGCGGCGTGATTGGTGAGGTGGACGTGATCACCTCCACCCTCGGCAAAGCGCTTGGCGGCGCCGCCGGTGGTTTCATCGCCTCGAGCGAGGCCGTCTGCGACTACATGACCCAACGGTCACGACCCCAACTGTTCTCCAACGCCCTACCCTGTACAGTCGCGTCCAGCACCATGGCAGCGGTCCGTCACCTGAAGGCTCACCCTCAGTTGGTCGATACTCTCAGAGACAACGCGACGTACTTCCGGGATCAGCTTCGCGCCAAGGGGTTCAAGCCGCTCGACGGCGAAACACCAATAGTGCCGGTGATCCTAGGAGAAACAGCCAAGGCAATCCAAATGAGCAAAATGCTCCTGGATGAAGGCGTATTCGTCACCGGATTCGGTTTTCCGGTGGTGCCTAAAGGAGAGGCCCGAGTGCGGTGCCAACTATCGGCGGCCCACACCCGCGAGGATCTCGATATCGCGCTAGGGGCCTTTGTTAGCGTCGGAACCCGGTTGGGACTGATCTAGCAAGGCTCAAGTAAATTCACCGGTGACGTGGCGTAAACCACTCACTGACAACGTCGTAGACTTGGTTTAGGGCTCGCGTTTTTGATCAAAAAGCCCTATTTTCGATTGCGAATTGGTCAAAACGCACAGAACTGAAGGTTGGGCTTTCCGACCTTCAGGGCCACTTGCGTCGAAAACCGGACGAAACTGGAGATATTTGGGATGCGGAACTCTTCACGTGTACTTACGATGCTGGCACTTGGCGGACTACTGGCAGTCCCAGCAACGGCGCAATCAAACGAGCAGTTCTGGAAGAATACGTGGTTCTGGGGAGCCCAGGCTGGAACCTACATTTTTTCAGCCGGCGGCAATCAGGAAATTGGAGCCGGCGTAGGTGGTCACTGGTTCATCACCGCGGACCATACGGCCCTGAATCTCTCTTTCGACCAACTCTTATTCACAGGTTCGCAAGTCGCGCTAGCATCCGGGCAACAAGTGAATTTCAGCCGAGCACAGCGATTTAGCGCAACCGTGTACGCGATGCCAAACTCAGGTGGCCTCCAGTTGTTCGTTGGCGGCGGATTCGGCATTGAACACGTTTCGAATACGACTTCTCCCGGCCCGTTTGCCAGCCCGCAACAGCAGTTCGCCGTGAATCAACAAATCGAGCAACTGGCCACGAAAGCTTTCCTCATTTTGGGTGGCGGGTTGCAGTGGAGATGGTTTAACAATTGGGTCCTGTTTGGACAGTATCAATTCCAGCCATCGACCAGCGATTTCCTAATCTCCAGTGGTCATCATATCATCCAGGGCGGAATCCGTTACGCCCTCACCACGAGCAAGGAAGCAATCTCTGCATCCGGATCGCGGGATTGACGCTTGGGCGGTAAGACGGTAGGGCGGTAGGGTTACTTGCGGGAGAGCCATTTAGACTCCTGTATCGTAAAACGCAGGGGCCAATCCTTCGCCTGCGAGATACCAATTCGAGGCCCCGTGGAGATGTTTAGTTCAGACTCCGCGGGGCCTTTTATCTGCAGGGGTGAGTTTTGTAACGGGTGAAAATTAAGCCTACCCGTGATACCCAACGCTCGGCATAATTTGGCTGGTCCGGAGCATAGGTTACGCCGCAGAGGCGTTGCACGCCGCCTGGTCATTGTAGCGATTCCATCGAGCGGTTCCAACGCACGAATCAACACCGCCGACGCATGATCGACTGGTCCGATAACTGCGTTCATACACCAATGCATGCCGTAGGTGAAGTAGACGTAGGTGGTCCCGGGGGCACCGTACATGGGTTCAGTACGATCGGTCCGGCGTCCGCCGAAAGTGTGCGCAGCCGGATCGTCGGCGCCGAGGTAAGCCTCCACCTCCACGATGCGGCCGCTCGTCTTCACACCTCGAATCTGAGACTCCAACGTGCAACCCAACAGCGAGCGGGCGACATCGGCGGCGTCCCGGTCATAAAAACTGGCCGGGAGTGGCTTACTCGTCTTCGTCTCCCAATACAGCGCGATGAATGGCAGCACCCATACGCTTGAACAACCCGCTCCCTTCGTTGCCCGGTTTGTCCTCGCCCCGCTTGGAGTCAGGTTTGGGTTGTTGCTTGGGCTTAGGCTCCTGTCTTGGCTCGGGCTTCGCTTTGGTTCGTGACGTTTGTGTTCGCTCGGGCGACGGTGTGCGCCGTGCCGGTTGCTTTCGCGGTGATGATATTCCCGCTCGTACCGCGCGACTGGAGTCTGTTTCGATTGTGCGACCCGGCTCCGCATCATCGGCACGATCCGTATCCGGTTGTTGCACCGCGACCGGTTGAGGCTCTGACGGTTCTGCGATTGGTTTTGCGGGGTCTTCCTGGCTTTTGTCATCAGGCACCGGAGCGGAGCGTCCACCGCGGCGGGGGCGTAAAGATCGACGACCTGACCCGAGTTCGCCGGGGTCCCGCAAGGCGGACCGATCGACTTGCCCTTCGTCGGCCGACGTGGTCGGGACCAAGTCACGCCTGACGACGCCACGGGATCCAGAACGCATCCCCATGCCCCCGGTCCGGGATCCATCCGGCTCAGACACTGGCTCTGAGACGTCCAATTCTTTCACGGTAGACACGGTCCCCTTTTTCTTTGGGCTCTTTTTCGGTTTGGCTGGCTCGGTTTCGACCGGTGGCACGTCCGCAAGCGGGGCCACAGCGTCCGTCTCAACCGTCGCGATTTTCTTCTTAGTCGTCTTCTTTTTAGTCGATGTCTTCTTTTTTGTCCTCTTTTTCTTGGGCTCCGGAGCCACTTCCCCCGTTTCTTCACTGTTTACCACTTCTTCGCGGTTCACCGCTTCTTCGTTGTTCACCGCTTCTTCGCTGTTCACCGTTTCTTCGCTGTTCGCCGTTTCTTCGCTGTTCACCGCTTCTTCTTTGATCTCGGTATTTTC
>JAZDDC010000301.1:0-4291 GCA_036679565.1 Gemmatimonadota bacterium | reverse complement strand
GTGCGACGGGACAATCCACAAACCTTGCGCTCAACACTTCGGCTGCCCGGATCCACCAATGGTCCTGCGGGCGAGTATTTGAGAGCAACACCGGCCCTCCAAGCGGACGACCCGCGAATTCAGGCACGGGCCCGGTCGATCATCGACGGCACACGAAATGCATCTCGCGCAACGGAACGGTTGGTCAGTTGGTTACAGGACAACGTAGAGAAACAAGCCAGTGTCGGCGTACCGAGTGCCTTGGGTGTCCTGGAGACCCAGACGGGTGACGTGTTCGATCACGCGACGTTGTTCATCGCCTTGGCGCGAGCGGTGGGATTGCCGGCCCGGCCAGCAACGGGGTTGGTCTACATCGATGGCCGTTTTTATTACCACGTGTGGGCGGAGGTTGATCTGGGATCGGGTTGGGTGACGGTAGATCCCACATTTGGGCAGTTCCCAGCCGACGCTTCCCACATTCGTTTCACGAACAACCTTCCGGCGGGAGACCTCGAAATGGTTCGACTCATCGGAAGGCCAATGCTGAGCGTAATAAGCGAACAGGAGCAAGACTAGCAAGATGATTCGCCTAACAAATCTTACAAAGACCTACGGCTCGTTCGTCGCCGTTGACAATATCGAACTCCATGTGCCTCGCGGCGGACTTTTTGGTTTTTTGGGGCCCAACGGAGCCGGGAAAACCACGACGTTACGGATGATAGCTGGCATCCTCCGTCCAACATCCGGTTGCATCACTCTTGGTGGTGACAACATCCAAACGGAACCGATGGCCGCTAAACAACGGCTTGGATTTATCCCCGACAGACCGTTCGTATACGACAAGCTGACCGGCGCCGAGTTTTTGCGATTCGTTGCTGGGTTATACGGACAGGAAGGCGATATCGTCGAAAAGCGCATCGACGAATTGCTTGACGTGTTCGAGCTGGCAATGTGGAAGGATGAATTGGTAGAATCGTACAGTCACGGCATGCGTCAAAAGCTCATCATCTCCAGCGCGTTGATTCACCGTCCTGAGATCATCGTGGTGGATGAGCCAATGGTCGGTCTCGATCCACGGGCGGCACGACTCCTAAAGGACATATTTCGGCAATTCATCGAGCGTGGGGGCACGGTGCTCATGAGCACGCACACACTGGAGGTTGCCGAAGCCATGTGCGACCAGATTGCAATTATCCAACGGGGGAAGATCGTCGCACGCGGCACAATGGACGAATTACGTGTACAGTACAACGCAGATGGATCGCTCGAAGACCTCTTCCTAAAGCTCACCGGCGGCGTGACCATGCGTGAACTCGCCGCCGTGCTGGAGGATTAACATGGCCAATGCGTCGTTGGCGCGGGTGTTGTCGCCGAAATGGCAGACCGCACGAACGCGGATGCGACAGGAGCGCTCGGGAAGCGGCTCAAAAGTACTACTGATCAGTGTTGTCGGCATCATTTTTTGGATGTTTGTGTTTGGCGTGTTGTATCGCGTCCTTCGCTACTTCCGCGGTGTCGAGGAAATCGGATCTCTCCTCGCAGGCAAGCTACTTGGCCTGGTACTCCTTTCGTTCCTCTCCATCTTGCTATTGTCCAACATCATCACTGCCCTGTCGTCGTTTTTCCTTGCGAAAGATCTCGATCTACTCGTTTCGTCACCTGTGGATTGGCTGCAGATGTACCTGGCCAAGTTGGGCGAAACGATGTTGCACAGTTCGTGGATGGTTGGACTCATGGCTGTGCCCATCTTCACAGCTTATGGCATGATCTACGATGGTGGATTTCTTTTCCCAATCATCGTGGCAAGTGTGTTTGTACCGCTCCTGGCCATCCCGGCGGTTATCGGAAGCGCGATCACGTTAATTCTCGTCAACGTTTTCCCCGCTAGACGCACACGAGATTTGTTGTCCCTGGTCGCAATCGCGGCGGCCGGCATACTCCTGCTTTTGTTTCGGATGGTCCGACCGGAACAACTCGCGCAGCCGGAAGGCTTTCAGAACTTGCTGGACTTTATCACGTTGTTGCGTACACCAACGTCTCCGTTCCTACCAAGCGAATGGGCGACCAACGTGGTGATGGGTAGGCTTGTGGGACCTTTTGATATCCTTCCTATCATCCTTCTGTGGAGTACCGCCGCCGCCTTTATAGTTTTCGGTGCCATGTTGCACGCCCGCCTGTACGCCACAGGCTTTACGAAAGCCCAAGAGGGCACCGAACGTTTTGTCAAAGGTTGGGCATGGAAAGTCTTTGACCCAATCTTTCGCCGACTTCGCGTTTCGAAACGCGAGTTTATCATCAAAGATTTGAAGCTTTTCTTCAGAGACACAACACAGTGGAGTCAATTGATTCTGCTTGGCGTGTTACTGGCAATTTATCTTTTCAATATCAGGGCACTACCGCTGTTTCGTGGAGAAGAAGTGCCATTCTTCCTGGTCACGATCGTTTCGTTTTTGAATCTTGGCCTCGCTGGATTCGTTCTGGCATCCATCGCCGCTCGTTTCATCTTTCCGTCCATCTCCTTGGAGGGGCGGCAAATGTGGTTGCTCCGTTCGAGTCCCCTCGATTTGCGGGCGTTGATGTGGTCAAAATATTGGATCGGCACAATCCCGTTGTTAATCTTGGCACTCACCATCACGATCTTCACAAACGTTCTGCTTCGTGCGACACCGTTCATGATGGTAGTCGGCACGGTAACGATCATCTTGCTTACCCTAGCCATTAGCGCCTTGGCGTTGGGTTTTGGCGCGTTATATCCACAGTTCGAAACGGAAAACGCCGCGCAAATACCGACGTCGTTCGGCGGCCTCGTGTTCATGATGACCACCGTGGCATTGATCGGCGCAGTCATCGTGATCGAAGCCGTCCCCGTGTCCGGATACCTGCAAGCCACATCGGTCGGTCGGGACGTCAGAATCGACGGACAAATGATCGCGGCATTCGTTGGAGTTGTAGCGCTGTGCGGAGCCGCCACGGTCATTCCATTGCGGATCGGGTTGCAGCGGATGGAATCGTTTGAGTTCTAAAACGTTCAACGTTCAACGCTCAAACTCAACTTTCAGCATCAACGCGCAGTGTCCAACACCTCATTTCAATACTTGCGAGCTAAGTGTTGATGGTAAGTTCAACATTCAACGCCCAAACTCGACTTTCAACATCAACGCGCAACGTCCAACACCTCGAATCGATACTTGAAAGCTGAATGTTGATGCTGAAAGTTGAGTTTGGGCGTTGAACGTTGCACGTTGCAAAACGCCGGGGCGCTCCTCACATACTTTAAAGCTTAATGTTTATGCTGAAATTTGTGTTTGTGCGTTGAACGTTGAACGTTGCAAAACGCCGGGGCGCTCCTCACGGTGCGCCCCGGCGTTTTCGATCCAAGCCCGTGCGGTCTGACTAATTAGCTGAATCGCGCAACACTGCCGTGCGGTACGGAATTCCCCAGATGTTCGAGTAATAGGGCGCATTCGCTGCCGTGCTCACGGTCTCGGCGTCCAACGCATCCACCACGATTCGCGCACGGCCGCGGTGCCGTACCGTCCAATTGGCTACGTACGCTTCGACTTCAGCGACATAATCCATCGGTACCCGCAACCAGCGAAGGCGATCGGCGTGAGCCTTACGCAGATGGAGATAGACGAACGTGGCCTCGGCATCAAACTGGTCAACCGTACCGTTGCTCACGAATGCTCGGATTTCGACGGCCGCGTCCCGCGACAAACGGGCAATGCGGTCTTCGATGCGAATCAATGCGGACGGATCCGTGACGGTCATGACCACTTGGCCGTTGACCAACGCCATGATGCTATCGATGCTTACCAGCTGATTCGCGGGTTCGGTGGCCGCATATTCCGCGGGACTAATCGCTACCAGATTCCAACGGTGCATTTCACCCGACTCTTCGTCAGCGCGTGCACGATCCAAACGCCGGAATGTGGCCGTTTGACTCCGGATTTCTTTCAGTTCCTTGCTGACAACTTGGTCGGTCGTGTTATCACGCACCAAGAACTCGCCGTCGAACTCGATTTCCTTGGTAAGAGTGACAAGTCCGTTGGCGCTGTCCATTTCGATTCGGAAGAACTCACGGTTTACCGGACGCCCCCGACGACGACCCCAGTTTTGTGGACCGGCGGAACTGACACTGCCTTCAAAGCTGGCCGCGGCACTCGTTGGCACACCTTCTTGTCCGAATTCGTCATCGAAGAATGGCAATTCACTGACCAATGTAAGCAACTCCGCACGCTCATCATCGGATAAACCGTCGTTAGGTGTGAGGACATCGCTTGTACAGGAAGATATTGCTAAAGCGCCGGCA
>JAZDDC010000300.1:0-2268 GCA_036679565.1 Gemmatimonadota bacterium | reverse complement strand
GACATCGCGTAGTTGAACTGCTGCTTTCGCAAAGTCTTTTTGGTAGAAATGCACGAGCCCAACGGTGGTATTGATGACCGATGAAAGGGGGTCTGACGTTTGGGCTCGGCGAAGATATGCCAACGCCTCGTCAAACTTCTCAGTGGGGGTTAGATGATTGATTGCATACCAATGCAATGCGGTAGAGTATTGTGGGTTGAGATCGATGGCGTTTCGAAAGTCTGTCTCCGCGCCTGTATGATCCCATTCGTATATTGATTTGACAGACGCCAGCGCCGCCAGCGCCTCCGCAACGGTAGGATCGATCTCGATAGCCCGGTGCGCCGCCGCCTTGGCCGCCGGCATTGCCTCGTCGGGTCGCGCCAGACCGTATTGCCCCAGGGCCAAATGCGTTGCCGCAAGACCGGACCACGCCAACGCGAATTGTCGATCTGCCTCCACGGCGGTGTTTAGCAACTCCAGACTCTTATGCAGGCCGGTCTCGTTTCGTTTGTTCCAAAAATGCCTGCCCTTGAGATACGTTTCGTACGTATCAAACGCATCTGTCGATGATGCCTGTGTGTTTGTTGTGTTACCCAAGAGCTTGAGTTTGAGTTGCTTGACGACCGCCGACGTGATTTCGTCTTGAATCTTGAATACATCGTCAACTGATCGATCATAGGTCGAAGACCACTGTTCGCTTCCATCCTCGACGTCAATGAGTTGGCTTGTGATCCGTAATCGGTTCCCCGCCTTGCGCACGCTTCCTTCGACGATGTGGCTAACGCCCAAAGCGTCGCCGATGCGTCGAACGTCTTCGGTTTTGCCCTTGAATGCGAAGGCCGACGTACGAGCTACAACACGAAGCCCCTCAACTTTGCCGAGCACGTGTGTGATGTCCTCAGATATACCGTCGCTCAAAAATTCGTTTTCTGGATCGGAACTCATGTTTACGAATGGCAAAACGGCGATTGACTTTTGGGTCCGAGCGGCCAGCTCAAATGGGCCGCCCCCTATCGCCAGGGCCGTTGTTAGCGCTTGCGCGAATTGGGCCGCAGTTTCGTATCGGTCGTCTGGAGCGGTTGCCAACGCCCGCTGCAACACTCGGTCGATGGCCGCCGGGAACAAACGCTTGTCGGTGGGTAGACGTGGAGGTGGTTCCAGAATGCGCATGGCCATGGATGCTTGCGCCGTGGCAGCTGTGAAAGGCGTGACACCCGTCAACATTTCGTAGAGCATGCATCCCAAACTGTAAACATCGCTCCGTCCGTCACAAACCGAGTCGCCGGCCACCTGTTCAGGACTCATGTACGCCGGTGTGCCCAAGACAAAACCGGCGCTGGTCAATCCACCTTCTGTAACGTGTAAACCTTTTCCGACTCCAAAATCCGTCACCACAGCAACACCATCATGTATCATGATGTTGTCGGGTTTCACGTCACGGTGCACAATTCCCTGTCGATGTGCGTAGTCAAGAGCGTGCGCTACGGCGCGTGCCAACTCCAGGGCTTCTCGAATCGGCAGTGCCCCATGCGCACTGATACGATCGGCCAAAGAACCGCCCTGCACGATTGGCATGACAAAATACAACAAACCACCTGCATCGCCGGAATCGAGCAGCGGGAGAATATGGGGATGCGAGAGTTGGGCTGCGAATCGAATCTCCTGAAGAAAACGATCCCGCCCGACGGCCGCCGCAAGTTCTCGTTTCAAAATTTTGACCGCGACGGATCTGTCGTGTTTGAGGTCTACCGCTTCAAAGACGACGGCCATTCCGCCCCGCCCGAGAAGCGAGCGGAATTCGTACTGCTCTTTTAGGGAGTTCCGCAACGCCTGCACGATTTCCTGCTCAACGGCATCCTGATCCACGATCTGCAGCTCCTTGACCTGTTTGACGACCGATAGAGGATACGGTCGATATTGGATCGCCGCTAGCGTAAACTCCACTCGGCAATCATCTTAGGCTTCGGCCTATGCGGGGGATGTGGGTCCGTTCGGTGCATGAGTACCACGCCGGCGCGAAAACTGTCGTTGGCGGGCCGCGACTACCGTAGCAAAAAAGATGGAACACATTGAAACGTGGCTTGAGTCCATCGGCCTACCACAATACAGATCTCTGTTCAAAGAACATCAAGTCGATTTTGATGTCCTCCATGACATTACGAACGAGGATTTAAAAGAACTTGGAATACCGCTTGGGTACCGCAAGCGGTTTCTTCGTGCGATCCCCCTCTTACGCGTCGATACCGGGTCGGTGGCGCAAAACGACGCGAGTGAGCGTCTCACCCG
>JAZDDC010000030.1:0-2136 GCA_036679565.1 Gemmatimonadota bacterium | reverse complement strand
GGCCGCCGCAACAGTGTTGCGAGAACGGGATCCCGAGGAGTACGTGCGGCGCGCGCGGCGCTCAATGGCAGATCATGTTCGCGCAATGCTCGCCATGCAATCACAAGGGGCCATCGCGTTTGACTATGGGAACAACATCCGGACAGAAGCTTTAGACGATGGTGTGCAAAACGCGTTCGACATTCCGGGGTTCGTGCCGCAGTATGTGCGACCGTTGTTTTGCGAGGGGCGTGGGCCGTTTCGATGGGTCGCGTTGTCCGGTGACCCGGCCGACATTCATCGCACGGATGCGCTTGTGCTCGAGTTATTTCCTGAGAACGAACATCTCGTACGCTGGATTCGTATGGCACAAGAACGTGTCGCGTTTCAAGGTCTGCCGGCGAGAATCTGTTGGCTGGGGCAGGGTGAACGCGCACGGTTCGCACTTGCGCTCAACGACTTGGTATCGACAGGCGAAATTTCGGCGCCGGTCGTTATTGGTCGCGATCATCTCGACACCGGATCTGTCGCGTCGCCGTTCCGAGAGACAGAATCCATGAAGGACGGATCGGATGCGATCGCGGACTGGGCCATTCTGAATGCATTGTTGAACACGGCTTCCGGCGCATCGTGGGTGTCTTTCCACCACGGCGGAGGTGTCGGTATTGGCAATTCGTTACACGCCGGCCAAGTCATTGTAGCAGATGGTACGCCGGCGGCCGCAGCCCGATTAAAACGTGTCCTCACCAACGATCCCGGTATTGGCGTTGCTCGGCATGCCGATGCCGGTTACGACAAGGCGATCGAGACTGCTCGTGAACACGATATCCGCCTTCCGCTGATAACCGACGTTTGAGCGAAACGCTCCTTATTGGTGCGAGCCAAGTCGTGACGTGCCGCGGCCCGGCGCGCGCCCGTCGTGGGCACGAGATGGCAGAACTGGATGTGGTGCCGCACGGCGCGGTGCTCGTCCGGGACGGCATTGTCGCCGATGTGGGATCGACTGCAGACCTCAGAACGAAATATCAAAACGCGACGGTCGAAGAAATCGACGGGGTGCTGTTCCCCGGGTTTGTCGATGGTCACACACACGCGGTCTTTGGTGCGCCACGTTTGGCCGATCACGAACGACGCGCGCGCGGTATCGATTACAAAGCTATTGCTGAAGCGGGGGGCGGTATCCTTTCCTCTGTGGATGACGTGCGGCGCCGAGAGAAGCGAGATCTTTCGGCGTTAACCGACAGCCGATTGAAAATGCTGCTGCGTCACGGGACCACGACCGTAGAGGTCAAGTCTGGGTACGGGTTGGCCTTGGAGCACGAGGTTAAACAACTCGAGGTGATAGCCGAGTCGGACGCGGGTCCGCATCTCGTCGCGACATTTCTTGGTGCGCACGAAGTGCCGCTGGAATACCGCGACGATCGCGACGCGTACGTCGAAATCGTGATCAACGAAATGTTGCCGGAAGTTGAGCGGCGGCGTTTGGCGCGGTTCTGCGACGTTTTTTGTGAACCAGGTGTGTTTACACCGGCACAGTCGCGCCGCGTGCTGGTCGAAGCTCAACGGCGTGGGTTAGGTCTGAAGCTGCACGCCGACGAACTCGACGGATCGGGAGGCGCTGAGCTGGCGGCGCAATTGGGTGCTGTGAGCGCCGATCATCTTGCGGCTATTTCGTCTGCCGGCATAGATGCGTTGAGCGATGCCGATACCGTGGCTGTTTTACTCCCCGGTACCATGATGTTTTTAGGAAGACCCGGACATGCACCCGCCCGACAACTCATTGATCGCGGTGCGGCGGTGGCCCTGGCCACCGATTTTAACCCGGGGAGTTCTCCGGGTATGAGTCTACCGCTTATGACCACCATGGGGGTGAGTCAGCTCCGAATGTTACCCTCCGAGGCGGTAATTGCGATTACGGTCAACGGAGCCGCGGCTGTTGGCGAAGCCGGCCGGATCGGTCAGATCTCGCCGGGTTTCAGGGCCGATTTGGTACTCGTTGCAATCCGCGATTGGCGCGAACTTTCTTATTGGTTTGGTGTCAATTCGGTGTCACGGGTCTGGCTTGCCGGTGTGCCTTGTCCCTTGGCCCAGGCACCCCTAAATTATTGCTTTTACCGGATTTGCGGCTACCCTGTCTTTTTTCATGACGATCAAACC
>JAZDDC010000003.1:0-8611 GCA_036679565.1 Gemmatimonadota bacterium | reverse complement strand
CAGCCCCGAACCAAGTGGCCTGGGGGTCTTGGTTGCTGGTGCGCCCATGTCCATTTCGATCGAGCGTGTCATCGAAGGGGAGGTGCCGGAGGACGAATATTCCCGCCTCGTTGAGGAGATTCGAGTTGCATTTGGCAACGTGGGCGTCGTCAGTACACTCGCTCGATCTCTGGCATGGCAATACTCCAAGACCGGCGCCGGTGAGGGCAGGGACGTTCACGTGACCGTGATAACACGGGCTAACCAAACGAGGATTCGGATCGATGAACGGCTGGGCCAGATCGCTGGTGGGTTGTTCGGCGGGATTGTTGGCGGTGGTGGTGGCGGCGGAGGTTCCGCAACGCTTGGTATTCTGATGGGTGCTGCCGGCCTACCGGTTGTTGCGGTGGCAGGTGCGGCGACTTTGGTCACGTCTTGTTACCTGCTTGCTCGAACCTTGTACACCCGTACCTACCGCAAGCGTCATAAGGTATTGTCCGCGCTCATCGATCGTCTTGCTTACCACTGTACCCAAACGGCCGTGATTGACGCATCGCCATCGCGACTGCCTCGACGCGTCTCACCGTCTTGAAAACTTCCATGCCTCCCGAAGCCAACCATTCGTTCGGGTAGTGTCCCGAGAACTGCTTCGATGCCAATCGTCCTCCGACAAGATGTGCAGCTGGCGCGACTCATTAGTCGCATCGAACGAGGTGTGTTGCGGGTCAAGCAACTAACGAATGGTATGTCTGACGATACTCTGCTCTGGAGACCCCCGGAAGGAGGCTGGGGCATTGCCCACTTCCTGGAGCATGCCACGCTCAACGCGCAATCGTATCTCCAGAGGCTGCCACCTGTCATCAAGCATGGTCGGCGCCGCCGAAGATTTGCGGAGAACGGCAAGTGGAAACTCAGCGTCCCAGGCGATCTCGTACGATGGACCGTGAGTTCTGATCCTGGTGTACGGACCGCACCGCGGTTCACGAGAATGCCTGTACCAAGTTCCGATGTGTGCAACCGTTTCTTTGTGACGCAATCGGAGATTGCAATAATGTTGCGATCAGCGGATGGGCTGAGCCTCGACAGAATTCATTGCCGGATGGGAGGTGTGGTGTGGTGGCGGCTATCGGACTGTTTTACGATCCTGGTCGCTCGAACCGAACGAAGTCTTGCCGGCGCAAAAACCATTCGCGAGGATCCCGACTTTCCTGAGTTGACAGCCGCCCAACCGGGTCGGGTCCAGAAGTAAATATTGGTGACCCTGCTTCACCAGGCGATTCCGTAGTCTTCGCCAAAGTGCGATGCGGCACCCCACATCGTTCCGTTCACAACATCAAAGAAGATCGCGTTAATGGGTCCGGACGTGAGTGTGCGAAAGTCCAGGGTGTAGCCCATCTTTCTCAACTCGCTGCGGACCCATGGCGGCACAGATTCGTTGAGAGTCAAACGACCCGGCTGCGAAACGTGGGCGCCAAAGGAACTTCGAAGCTGATGGCTCGTAATGTTTGGTGCTTCCGCCGCTTGTTGTACGTTCATGCCGAACTCAACGACATTCAAGAAAAACTGTAACAGGTTCTGATCTTGACTGTCACCGCCTTGCACGGCGAACGAGAGAAACGGTTTACCGTCTTTGAGTGCCATGCTCGGTGTGAGCGTGGCTCGTGGCCGCTTGCCGGGCTCGACCACGTTGAATGGACCGTCGGCTTCGTCGAGCACAAAACTTTGCATCCGCTGCGACATGCCGATGCCCGTCCGACCGGCTAATGTTGCCGGTAGCCATCCGCCACTCGGTGTAATGGAGACGACCCACCCGTTCGCATCCGCCGCCTGGATAGAGGTCGTCCCCGCGAAGAACGCTTCATCGAGTTCGTCCTGCGACATGTCTGCGGTTGCCCGAGCGGGTCGGTTCCATTGCTCGAGCAGGGACGTAAACGGATTTTCTCGCCCTTCAAACGGATACGGATCTCCGGGAGCCACGTTGGGGTCGTTGCGCTCCCAATCTATTTGCGCCGCCCGCTGCTGTGCGTATTCCTTAGATAAGAGCCCGTCAATCGGTTCGTCTGGTGCAAAATGGGGGTCACCGTAGTAGAAGTCGCGGTCGGCGAATGCCAGATTCATTGCCTGGTACAGGGCATGGACGTACCGCGAGCTGTTGTAGCCCATGGATTGCAAGTCGATACCCTCCAGGATGTTCAAAGCCTGTAGCATGACCGGTCCCTGCACCCAGGGCTGCAGCTTGTACACCTCGATGCCTTTATACGTGGTCATCGTGGGTTCCTCCACGTACACCTGCCAGTTTGCCAAGTCCTCCATAGTGTGCAGGCCGCCCTGTTCCTGCGATCCACGCACGAATTCTTCTGCGATGTCCCCACGATAGAACCGGTCGTACGCCTGATAGATGGCTTCTTTGCGAGTCTTGCCATCCGCTAACGCTTCCGCCTCCGTCGCAACTAGCATACGCAAGGTGTTTGCGAGATCGGGCTGTCTAAAGATCTCTCCGGCGTGCGGTGCTTCGCGTTCCTCACCGGGGTGGGTCAGGAAGGTTGCGCGCGAGTAGGGCCACTGCTTGATGTCTTCCTTGCCGCGTTCCATTGCGTCAGCAGTTTGTGCTTCGATTGGATACCCATCGGCCAACTGAATGGACGGAGCCAAGACTTGTGCGAGGCTCATTGTACCGTATTCGGCCAACATGACGAGTAATCCTCCCGGTGTTCCGGGTGTCACGGCGGCTAACGGTCCCAGGGCAGGGGGATGCTCCATACCGCGTTCGCGAAAGAACGCTGGCGTTGCGCCGGTTGGTGCTACACCAAGCGCGTTTATGGCGACGACCTTCTCTGTGTTTGGGTCAAAGATCAACGCTTGCGTCTCTCCACCCCAACTCAGAACATCGAACATCGTTGCGGTGGCGCCCAGCATTGCCGCGGCCGCGTCAACGGCATTGCCACCCTGTTGGAACACCATGGCGCCTGCGGTGGCGCCGAGTGGTTTTCCGGTGATAGCCACCCAATGTTGGCCGTGTAAAACCGGTTTTACCGTGCGTTGTGCCTCAGCGTCTATAGCGATTGACGCCAAACAAAAAAAGCCAATGGTAAGTCCACGAATATTTTGTGCGAGGTGATGCATGGGGACTCCTAATGTGCGTTTGATACCGGCTATTGGTTGCGCATTCGTTGAATCCGCTCCCGCTGGCGTGCGGCGATTTCCACGAGGCGGCGCATCTCTTCGATAGGTTGCTCGTGGTCGTCCACCTGAAGACGCAAAACGACGTCATTGTTTAGCCACACGCCACCCTTTTCCTTGACGATCAACATGGCGGCCGATTGCATGCCACGACTGTCTCCGCCGGCGGTCTGCCCGGCCTCCAGGGCCGCAAGCAAGCGCAACGACAGGTGACCTTCTGTCGAGTTAAATGCGTTGACCATTCCGTCCACCACCGCCTGGCCCGCCAGGATATTCCCCTGGGCGGATACGTACTGGTCGATCCGGTGGCCGGCCCAATCGGAGGCGCGTGGGCCGGTGTACGTCGCGACCTGACCGGCCGCGTTCATGACCGAAAATTGCCGTCCATATTTAGTCCATCGATCCGGTTGCGGGTCAGGGTCGTTGTCCCAGATCTGCTGGACGATTTGCGAGGGTGCGGTGCCTAGTCTTAACAATTCCAGTGCTTGCGGTCCGTAGCTGACGTCTACGATGGCCTGTGTGGCAACCACACCCGCCCCGGCTTCGGCCCAGAGCACTCCGTTTCCCACGGAAAACACACGTGACTGAACGGCCCCTCCCACCTCTCCGGTCTCAGGGTCGTACCCAAGGATGGAAAAGGTGGCGACCGTGTCCCATGTGACGGCGAGAGTACTGTCTGGCGGGTCGATGTGTTGTGAGACGGCCTCGCCGGCCATGAACGGCAGTGAAAACGCAAAGAGTATCGTACGAATCAGCATGACAAGGTGGCTCCCGGGAGGCTCCAATCGGGCTCTAAATTAACCGCCAGTCTGTTGGTCGGCGAGGTTCTTGAGTCTTTCCTTGACCTCCTTTTCGCTGAGAACCTCCGCCTCGGCCGCCTTGCGACCGGCATTGTAGGCGGTACGGATTTTTGCCGGGTCGAATTCCAACGCATCGGAATAGTTGGTGCTCGGTATGATCGTTTTGATTGTGACCGGGCAGTAATCGGGAAAACGAAACGGAAACGAATCCAAGAGGTTGAGCGCCTCTTGATCCAGCTGGCCGCGACGGCTCAAAAGACGGTGTGTGTCCGCGTGTGCTCGCACCGAATCGTTCACGGCAAGCGCGTACGAAAGGTCTTCGAGGAAGATCTCGTTGGTAAGAAGCTCGATTGCCCGTTCGGCGACCGTCAACCCCGGGCACCAATTTGTACCTCCTTTAGGGTCCACACCCAACGGGGAAGCCAGCAAGACATACATCTCGTTTTCTTCGTCAACGTCGATGGTGCAAGGATCGATCTTTTTTAATGCACGAAATGACTCAGCCAACGGCGTGATGTTTCGAACACCACCATCGACCGCATGGTCGGCGCCGATTGTCACGGGCGGGAAGAAGACTGGCATGGAGGAACTGGCCAAGACCCAATCGGCAATGGATGACGCATTTTGGTCGATGACGCGATATTTGCCCGAGTCCAGTGATACGGCGCCGATGCGAAACTCGCGGCCGCTTGCTCGTAAACGCGCCTCGCTCACTTTGGCGTCGATTTGTTGTTTGATTGGCTTTGGGTCGTAAATGGAATCGTTCAGGACAAAAACAAGGAGTTCACCAAGGAACCGCTTGTTGTATACATCGCCGTTGCCCTCCATCGAGAGCCAAAACTTCTTGAGTACCGCAAGTTGTTGTTTGAGACCTTCAGGGCCTTTACCCTGTGCCAGCATAACGGCATTGAGCGAACCGACAGACACCCCGCTGATAACGTCGAAATCGAGACCTCCTTCTGTGATCAAGTAATCGACCGCGCCGAGTTGAAATGCGCCTTTGGCGCCACCACCACTCATCACCAAAGCTTTCTTTGCCATAGGCCCTCCTGGTCCAAGATTATCGTCAAGTGCATGTCGCGCACGCCGCGCGATATCCGAGGCTCAAAGATGGCCGTCCTTGGCTCTCTTGCAAGGTCAAAAGTCACGTGGCGTATCGCTCTCGTTACCGAACGGATATCTTCGGCGTCCATACGTTCTTACAACAGCTTGAGGAGAGTTGGCCTGATGCGTGTAGTTCGCTTGGTGGCAATGGGTTTGGTTGGCCTGCACACAATCTCGGGTATCAACAGTCCGGTACGTGCGCAGACGTTTGATTCAGAATACGTCTCGCAACTACGGTACCGTTTCATCGGTCCGGATGGGAACCGAGCTATTGCGGTGGCGGGTGTCCCAGGCAACCCGATGGTGAGTTACATCGGTGCCGCCTCCGGTGGAATTTGGAAGACCGTGGATGCGGGAACCACATGGAGCCCGATTTTCGACGATCAGCCCGTTTCATCCATCGGATCCATTGCCATCGCACCGTCCGATCCAAACGTCGTTTGGGTGGGGACGGGTGAGACGTTCGTGATTCGACCCGCGCATTCCCTTGGTGATGGTGTGTATCGATCGACCGATGCGGGCGAGACGTGGACAAACGTGGGTCTGGGTCTGACGGGGCGTATTGGCCGCATGATTGTCGATCCCCGCAATCCGGATGTTGCATTCGCCTGTGCGCTTGGTCACACGCACGGACCGCAAGCGGAGCGTGGGGTCTTCCGAACCGTGGACGGTGGTGACACCTGGGAGCACGTCCTCTTTGTAGACGACGCAACAGGTTGCTCCGACCTGGCGATTGACCCGTCCAACCCGCGCGTGTTGTACGCCACGACCTGGCAGGTCCACATCAACACCTGGGGACTCAACAGTGGAGGTCCGGGTAGCGGGATCTTCAAATCGACCGACGGCGGGGATACGTGGCAGAGGTTGGGTGGTGGAGCGCCCGGCGGTGAGGATCACCCCGTGGGTAAGACGGCGGTGGCGGTGGCCCCCAGCAATCCCGATCGGGTATACATGCTTGTGGAGGACTCGTCTCCGGGGTTGTATCGCTCGGACAATGCCGGAAGGGCTTGGTCGTTGGTCAATCAAAACCACACGATGAACGAACGGGCTCCGTACTATACACGCATCGCGGTTTCTCCCGACAATGAAAACCAAGTGTATTTCCTGTCCGTGCGTTTCAGTATGTCGGTGGATGGTGGCGAGTCACTCGTGGATAGGCCTCCGCGTGGTGGCGGTGACAACCACGACATGTGGATTGATCCGACAAATGCGGATCGCTATTTGGTTGCCCATGACGGCGGCGTGGCGATGACACGCAACCGGGGTCGCACCGTGCAACGCGTGGTACCACCCATTGCACAAATGTATCATGTGGCGGTCGATAATCAGGTTCCGTACTACGTGTACGGCAATCGGCAGGATGGTTATTCCTATCGCGGACCGTCAAACAGTCGCGCCGGCTCGATCCCGCTCGGTCTGTGGCGGGGTGTTGGCGGTTGTGAAAGCGGTTTTGCGACACCCGATCCAGTGGACAATAATATTATCTGGTCGGGGTGCTACGATGGTGGCTTAGAGGTTCACGACCTTCGGACGGGTCATTCCCGCAACGTGCGCCGATGGCCAGAAGCCGGTTACGGATGGCCGCCGGCTGAATTGCGTTACCGGTGGCACTGGAATTTTGCATTCCACATCTCTCCGCACGATCACAATCGAGTTTATGTCGGCAGTCAGTACGTCTCTGTCACGGAGGATCTGGGGCATTCATGGCGTGACATAAGCCCCGATCTCACGCTCAATTTGAAGGATCACCAACAAAGCTCTGGCGGCATTGCCATCGACAACTTGATGACATTCGATGGGTCCGTCCTGTTTGCTATCAACGAGTCGCCGGTGGAAGAAGGTGTCATTTGGGTCGGCACGAACGACGGCCAAGTACAGGTGACTCGTGACGGTGGCACAACGTGGACAAACGTGACGGAGAACATCCCCAATCTCCCGCCGTGGGGTACGATTGCGAATATCGAGGCCTCCCGATTCGAAGCGGGAACCGCGTACATCACGGTCGATTTGCATCAGATGGGCGATTTTGATCCGTATGTATTCAAGGCAACCAACTACGGGAACGACTGGGTATTTATTAGTGAGACGGTCCCAAAGTCGATGTTGAGTTTTGCACACGTCGTACGCGAAGACCCCGTCCGCCCCGGCATGCTATACCTCGGCACCGACAACGCGTTGTACGTAACACTCGACGACGGTGAGAACTGGACGCCGCTCCAAAGCAACATGCCACCGGCGCCAGTCTATTGGATTACTGTCCAGGAACACTTCAACGACCTCGTTGTCGCAACGTATGGCAGGGGTTTTTACATCCTCGACGACATAACACCTCTGCGTGCGTTGAGCGAAGACATCATAGCATCGGATGTTCATCTCTTTGAGCCACGCCCCGCGTATCGATTCCAGAGTACTGGTAGCGTTCGCAGCGAGCCGAATGGTATGAGCACCGGCCGCAACCCACCGTACGGTGCCGACATCAACTACGCTATCAACAACTTGCCGGATGGCGATGCGAAGCTGGAGATTGTTAGCGCCGAGGGCGATGTCATTCGTACGCTGGACGCGACAATACGATCGGGTATCAATCGGGTGTGGTGGAATCTTCGTCATGAAGACCCGCCCCGTGCACAGCTACGCGTTGCGCCGCCCGGCAAGCCGTTTGTCACGTTAGAAGATGGCTGGCGCCCGTTACGGACGTGGGATCTCGATTTGGTTGGCGGACAGCGTGGACCCCTGGCTGTTCCAGGTGAGTATGTGGTGCGTCTTGTGTTTGGCGACCAAACGTACGAACAGTCGCTCACCGTGTTGAAGGACCCGTACTCCACTGGAGCCATTGACGATATTCGCATTCAAGTCGCAACCGCGTTGCAAATGCGCGATGAGATGACCGAAGTGGTGGAGATGATCGATGACATCGAATGGCTGAGAAAGCAGCTCGAGGACCTGCAGGCCAAGTACGGAGATCGTGAGGACGCTGAAGAGGTTGTGGAAGCCGCGAAGGCGCTCGGGTTGAAGGCCATCGATGTCGAGAGCAATTTATTTGATGTCCACCTCACCGGCGCTCGGGAAGATGCGTTTAGGACACCCATGAAGTTGTACGGTCGCATGAGTGCGCTGGCGAGCGATGTGATCTCGGCGTTGCCGTTGACCGCCAACGGCACGGTTGCACAATGAAGACTGATCCTTCCAAGTTCGAGAAACTCGGAGCGTTTTATCTGGGGAAGCGATTCGATCAAGATAGCGATGACGTTGTTGACGAATTGGTTCTGTACGATGCGAAGGATTTGACGACACACGCCGTTTGCGTTGGTATGACCGGCAGCGGCAAGACTGGATTGTGTGTCTCCATCCTCGAAGAGGCGGCGCTCGACGGTGTCCCGGTCATTGCCATAGATCCGAAGGGTGATATCTCGAACGTCCTCCTGACATTTCCCAAATTGCGCGCTGAAGATTTTCGTCCGTGGATTGATGAGGGTACGGCGTCGCGGAAGGGAAAAACACCATACGAGTTTGCCAAATCGACCGCGAACCAGTGGCGCAAGGGGCTC
>JAZDDC010000299.1:0-5027 GCA_036679565.1 Gemmatimonadota bacterium | reverse complement strand
GGTATGGCGCCGCTAGCAGGCCTAGAGAATGATGAGCCCAATTCCGTTTGGGTACGTGCAGGTGCGGCGTTGTACCGACACGGCGAATACTTCTACAATTTCCGTGGCGTGCGCGAGTACAAGGCGAAGTTCCTTCCTGAATGGGAGTCCCGCTACTTGGCGTCCCCAGGCGGCGTGCGTCTTCCACTAACCCTTGCGGCAGTGGGCTCCTTAATTGCTGGCGGTGTACGCGGATTGATGGCCCGCTAACCTCAGCTCACCAACCCTTGGAAAGGGTATAGCCGGTCCACGCGCCGGCAATACCAATGACAATTTGGAGCACGACGTTGGTCACGGCCTTTAGTCGTTCTGCGTCCCGCAACAAAGACAACGTCTCCCAACCAAAGGTTGAGAAGGTGGTAAACCCACCCAGCAGGCCGACGATGAGGAACAAGCGGGATTCCGTTCCAAGGATGTGTCGCGTTTCCGCTAAGCCCGCTAAGACTCCTATAGCGGAACAGCCAAGGATGTTCACGACCAACGTACCGTAGGGGAAGTTTGTAACCGGCAATGCACGATGTACCAACCCGCCCACGGCAAACCGCAGCACAGATCCCAAGAAACCACCTGCGCCGACAAGAAGCGCTTGGATCATCCAAGTTGCTTTCAAATAGGTTGTCTCCTTATCAGACGATTTTGTCTCATGACCTCGTGTCAGATCGGGGTTTGGCTCCGTTGAGTGACAAATATCACGGACTTCCACCTCGCCGCAACCGAATCTATCGCCTCCCGCGTTACGGGCGAGACGCCCACGCACGAATGTTCTTACGGAGGAGAATCGATGTTACGGAAGGGTTCGAAGTTTATGTGGGGGGCTGTGACGGTCGTCACGCTTGTATCCATGGGTTGCGGCAGTGACGGTCTGACAGGGCCAAATGGCGATCTTAGCGACAATGACAAGGCGGCCATCGTGCAGGCCTTGAGCAGCACGGGTGGTTTGACGGGTTCGCCAGCCGCCGCGTTCGCCTCTTTCTTTGTTGACGGTCTTTCGGGGCTCGGCCAAATGACAGCGTCTTCCGCGGCTCAGGTTGATCAAGCCGTAAACGCCGGATTGAACATGGCGCTCAGCACTGGTGCTGCCGCGTCGTACGATGGGTTCGGCTTTTTGATTGGTTACGACATTTCGAGCGGTGGTACCTCGGTGACTGGCTGGATGGCCGGCATCGTTGGGTTTAACAACCTCAATACCTCTGCGAATACGGTCGATAACTTGGTGTCTGCTTTCATTCTTGGTACTGATGGCACCACGCCACCGGCAAACACATCCGGCACCATTGGTGACGTTTCTGCGTTTGCGACGTACTATGGTTCATCGACATCGTATTTCGGAAACAGTGGCACCGTTGGGATAACGTCGTCCGCATTTTCCGGTGGTTCGACCAACTGCGGTGGATCTGCACAAGGTGTAACGGTTACATGTTCCGTGACTTCGGGTACGATGGCCGGAAACTTTGCGTTTCAAGCAACTTCCCTTGGCGGCGCTCAAACGTTTACACAGGTTCCAATTGATTTTCAGAACTTGCCCGCAGTCAATGTGCAAATCAGCACCACTTTGAGCAACTAAGAAATTTTCTAGTAAGATGTCAGTGGGGTCGGTCTGTAAAGACCGACCCTTTTTTTGCGACCGCTGGCGACCAACCCAACGAACCTCGCGCTCACTCAGGTTGTGTCACATCTTCTCGGGGCTATGACTGACCAACTCAACCGCGTCAAATCAGCACTCGCTGACCGCTACACCATCGAGCAAGAACTCGGGGCCGGCGGCATGGCTACTGTCTACCTCGCGCACGATATCAAGCACGATCGCAAAGTCGCGGTTAAGGTTCTGCGTCCCGATCTCGCGGCGGCGCTCGGACCCAAACGTTCTGTGCGGGAAGTCCGGATCGCGGACAGGCATATGGCAGGATCTCGCCGACATGCGCTTGTTTATTGTCGCGGGCCGCGGATCACCTCACCCTGTCCCGTCCTGGCGTCGCGGTGGCGGGAAATCGGCCGATCAAGCGATATCGCCGTTCCACAGCTGGCCTACAAATGACTCAACAGGGAGGATGTCGATGCCGTCGTCCGTTTTTCGTGCTTTCGGTTCGCGACAGACAACAATTCGGCGTCCGACCTCTGGGTGGTCGATCACGATATTGCGGAGCCCCTTCAGATGGTCCTGTGTGATCTTCGCACTGGATTTTGCTTCAAGGGCAATCGCCATATCACCGAGCACGAAATCCACTTCGATCCCGCTGGCGAGTCGCCAGTATGAAAGAGGACTGTCGGATTCTTCGTAGCTGGAGAAAGCGGTGAGTTCGTGGAACACCCAGTTCTCGAAAGCTTTGCCGTAGAGTTCGGATCCGGCATGGAGATCCCCTCGTCGTGCCAGTCGATTCACGATCCCGACGTCGGCGAAGTAAAATTTGGGCGTGCCGATCACTCGGCGTTTGGGTCGCCTTCGGTAGGCGGGCAACCATCGCCCGAGCAACGTGTCTTCCAGAATCTGAAAGTGGTTCTTCGCGGTGTGGCTCGAAACCCCACACTCGCGCCCGATGTTCGAGAAGTTGACGATCTCGGTGTCGCTGAGCGCGGCGACATCCAGGAAATCCGAAAACGTTGGGAGGTTTCTAACGAGTCCTTCGGCGGCAATTTCTTCCTTGAGATAATCTGCGATGTATGCGTCGAGCACACGCTTGGATCGACTCGACTCAAAAATTCGAGGCAGATAGCCATGATTCAATAGTCGGTCCAGATCAAATCGACTGCCAATCTCGCCTGCGGTGAGCCCATGCAGTTCGTAACGCATGGCCCGCCCTCCAAGGAGATTGGCGGCTCCGCGCCTTACTTTGCGTGCACTTGAACCGCAGAGGGCGAAGTGTGCTCCACGGTTTTCGATCAACCAGTGGACCTCATCGAGCAACGCGGGGACTTTTTGAATCTCGTCAATGACGATCTGCCGCCCGGAGGTGAGAGGTTGCGCCGCGATCTCCTGGCGGAGCAATTCGGGCCGAGCAAGGTAGCGTCGGAACTCTTCTGACTTCAGCAGATCGATCCAAACCGCTTCAGGGTAACTCTTTCGCAGGAGCGTTGTTTTGCCTGTTTGCCGAGGCCCCCAGAGGAAAAACGTCTCGCGGCCGGAAGGGGGAAGAACGAGGCTCCGGTTGAACATAAGCTCAAATTATCATGATAGTTTGAATTGTCAACTCAAACTATCAGTCGTCTCGGAACCCGATCGATTCCTGGTGGTGGCGCAGGTGTTGCCCAAGTAACCCCCTATCCTTTCGCTGCTCGAATCGGGCGAATCCGAGCATCCTGGGCCGCAGCAGTAACGCAAACACGTGATCCCCCCTACGTTACTGAGGAGGACATCAATGGAAACCTGGATCGCGCTTCTTCGTGGCATCAACGTTGGCGGCCGACTGGAGTGGGATGGTGCGAGGCACCACTTTCAACGCGTGTTGGAATTGGACCCGGACTATGTGCAGGCGCGACTTTGGCACGGCATCTTCCTTGGCTTTATCGATGGAGATGACGCCGGCGCGCTCGTCCAACTCGAACGAGCGGTCGCCACTGATCCCTTGTGGGCCACGGGCTGGGGAATACCGCGGCTGTCCTGGTCTCGGTTGGACGCGCGGACGAGGGTCTCCGGATGGCCCGGAACACGGTGGCACTCGACGGAAGTTGGAACAGTTACCGCTACCTGGGTACTGCGCTCCAAATGGCTGGACGGGCCGGCGAAGCCAATGACGCATTCGAAACTGCCCAGCGTTTATCCGATAGGCACCCCTGGAGCCTTGGGACCCGTTCCGTCGCCGCCGCTGGACGCGACACCATCGACGCGCACCGCCGGGAACTACTGGATCGATCCCGCAGCGAGTATGTCCAACCCGTTATGATCGCCATGTTGACGGCGCAGCTTGGAACGTGGAGGCGACACTCGACCTGCTCGCTGAAGCCGTGGAAACGCGGGATGCGAGCTTGTGGTTCGCATACCCGTGTACGCGGCGAGGACTTTATTGCGAGTGGCCTCCCGAAGTGAGGAACGACCCGCGAATCGTTGCGCTCTTTCGTAGCATTGGGTTGAGATAGTGATTACCCAGAGCAACGTGCGTGTCTGATCAACTCGAACGGCTCACGTCAGCCCTCGCGGAGCGCTACGCCATTGAACGTGAACTCGGCGCGGGTGGCATGGCCACGGTTTATCTGGCCCGAGACGTCCGTCACGAACGCGATGTGGCGGTGAAGGTGTTGAACCCGGACATCGCGCGTGAAGTCGGGGCAGAGCGTTTCCTTCGCGAGATACGGTTGGCCGCGAGCCTGACGCATCCCCACATTCTTCCGCTGTACGACTCGGGCGAATCCGACGGTCTGTTGTACTACGTGATGCCCAGCGCGGAGGGTGCATCCTTGCGGGACCGCCTGGAAGCCGAAACGCAGCTGCCGGTTGATGAGTCGGTGCGGATCGCAAGGGAGATTGCGGGCGCCTTGGACTATGCCCACCGTCACGACATCGTTCACCGCGACATCAAGCCCGACAACATCATGCTGCACGATGGACATGCGCTTGTGGCGGACTTCGGTATCGGGAAAGCGGTCAACGACGCCGGCTCCGACACGTTGACCCAGACCGGCATGTCCGTGGGGACCCCGGCGTACATGAGTCCAGAACAGGCCGCGGGCGAGTCCGCCATTGACGGGCGCAGCGATTTGTATGCGTTGGGTTGTGTACTGTATGAGATGTTGGCCGGTGAACCTCCGTTCACTGGCGCCACCGCCCAGGCCATCATCGCCAAACGGTTCGTACAATTACCGGCGGACATTACGGCACTGCGTGACAGCGTGCCCCGACCGGTGGGCGATGCCGTATCAAGGGTCCTGGCCCGGGCGCCTACGGATCGGTTCGCCACCGGTGCAGAGTTGGCTCGCGCATTGGATGGCACGGATAGTGGTGCGGTCGCGGTCGCCGGCGCGGATCCGGACTCGATTGCGGTACTCCCCTTCGCGAG
>JAZDDC010000298.1:0-6558 GCA_036679565.1 Gemmatimonadota bacterium | reverse complement strand
AGTCCATTTACGAGCCAGGGTACGGCGTTATAGAAAAAGGAAGGAATTTTGAGGGCCAAAGATGATCCGGCGGGTGGGTTCCGCAACATCTCGTTGAAAGCGGGAAACAGCCCTGCAAATTCCGGCCACGCCGCTATTTCCGGCGAGATTCGGAAGTAGGTGGCCAAACCGGTCACAGCCGCGGTTAAGCCGATAAACACGTAATAAAACACCACACGCATTTTCGTCTTTGCCTGTAACTCAGATTGAACGGCAAGCCGCAGACCTCTATGCTCACTCAGGCTGGCCCTCACAGCCGCCGCGTATTCGGTTTGGCCGTGGTCAGTTGCCATGACTTCAAAGTCAATTGGGACCACCTCGGGCGCGTACGCGTCGGTTGCTCGCTCCACCCGATTGAAAACGGTGTCGTGAATCTTTGGTTCGCCCTTACAGTACACTTTGCTCAACACGTCTACGAGACGCGGGCGGTATCGGTAGTACGCAGCCAACCCGGATCGAGAATCGTAGAGCCTGGCGTGAACATCCGCCTCCTCGCGTGCCTGCGTGCGTTCGGACTCGATAAAGCGGAGTCCACGTTCGTTCCCCGCCGCTGATTCCGTGGTGGACGCCTTTTCCATCATCCAATCCAGTGTGACGACTGACATGCCCTGTTTGGGGTAACCCCCGCCGATATTGGAATGGACGCCGGCAAACCAGACCTGTTCGATTCGCTGATGCGCTGCAGCTTTGTGCTCGTCCCACATGACTGGATCGAAGGTCTGGCGTTCGTCGTCCAGTGCGAGCGCGTGGTATCCGCGGACCATTTGCGGATTCACATCATGATCGTGTGGTCGCCGGATCCGACGGGCCACGGCGTAGATTATTTTGCGCATCCAATCAAAGGGGACGCCGATTGCGTCCACGGTATCCCACACACCAACGAAATGAATTGGGACGACACCGTTCGGTGCGTGTTCCGGGTCCATGACGGCAAAAGTTTTTTTGAATTCCTCGGAGTGTGACTCCTCTTCCCGATACAGTTGGTAGGCTTGTTCGACTCGGTCTTCCAGTGATTTTCCGGCGAGTTTCTCCCGGTCGATCACGCCGCATCTCGAGATCATCCCCGCAAGAGATCGTACAGTAAAGGCACCTCGGCTGAAGCCAAAGAGGTAAAGGATGTCGCCAGGCTCGTAGGACCGGGCCAAGGCCGTATAAAGATCGCAGATATTCCGGCCGAGTCCCCATCCCACCGCACTCCCGATGGCTTTGAAGACTTTGAAGTCGGACGTTCCAACGCCGTCGTCGTAGATGGCAAGTTGCTCCAACCCTCGGCCTGCTTCGTGGCCGTGCCGATCGACGGCCTTGTACATTTTCCAGACGTTGGTCCCGCGTCCCTTACCGCCGTGGTTACCGGTACCGTCCGAGCAGAGGATTATGCGTTTCATGGGGTGTGTTTGGTGAGGGGATTGTTGACACAGGATAGCGGATGAACGTTGAACACTCAATGCCGAACGTTGAACGCCGAACGTTGAATGCTGAAGTATTGGGCACTTGCGGTTTCCTGCTTTGATCTCTGGATTTTGAGGGCCGTTCCGACGGTGTGTTGGGGCGCGCGGGCCCGCCAGGGTTAAGGGTTCGGTGGGGTGACACGTTTCATTCGGCTGAAGGGGAAGCCGTTACATCCGGTGCGCGGCGTGTCTCGCTGAGTAGACCCGACGGCAAGGGCGTCCTCCTGTGTTTGTGCTTGATAGGCTACGTAACAAAAGGCCCACTCGTACTCGTGCGGGTCGTCGAAGACGATCCAGTCAATCCGAGTCCAGAGGCTCCCGTCACTTGGGTTTCCGGAGTCATTCTGCGCCACCACGAATTGGTCACGCGTATGCCAAGCCCGGAGATGATATCGGGCGTTTGGGTGTTGGATCCACTGATCGGCTTGGATTGTGTATAGAGTCCCATAGTCGTCGACGAACTCGCCAAGCATGAGCGTAGGCGGCGCCTCCTCGTTAGGCTGTGGCGAGTTTCCGGTGCAGGTCCACGCAACGAGGCTCAAGACGATTGTGAGCAGTGGCGCGCGTCCTTTGCGACGGGCTGCACGAAACGAACTTACCAAACGATCACGCTCTATCATCGATCACCTTTTGAGTGGATACTGAAAAGATGCAGGCCACTCCCTAAAAGGAGCAACTCGGTCAGCGTTCGATCCGGACGATTCGTAATATGTTGCCACGCGTCATCTGATCTCCTGTGGCGGGGTTAGTTGACTTAGAACGTTTCGCACACTGGATATTTTGCCCAGGTCGCTCGCAGTGGACCGCTCTGCAATCGTTTTCCTGTCAAACATCGAGAAAAGTAACCGCCGTCCGTGTTGACGTGTAGGATGCGTCCGTTTGGTTCATCACCAGTTCGTTCGGTTATGAACTACGGTTCGGGAGACCTATGATTCGCCGACTCTTTTTTGGGATTGATGCGTACATCGTGCAGGTCGAAACTGATATCGCGAACGGACTGCCGTCGTTCGCGACAGTTGGGCTCCCGCAAAATGCCGTGAAGGAGGGCAGGGAACGGGTTGCAGCGGCGGTGGTAAACTCGGGGTTCGAGTTTCCGCTGAAACGGATCACGGTGAACCTCGCCCCTGCGGATATCAAGAAATCGGGCTCCGCGTTTGACTTGCCAATTGCTTTGGGGCTTTTGACTGCGGCAAACGGTGCGGGTCCGGCCAATGCCACTGGACCTTCCCTGGATGATTACGTGGTTGTGGGCGAGTTGGGACTCGAGGGTGATGTCCGCCCGGTGCGCGGGTCATTGTGCATCGCCGCCGGCGCTCGAGCAGCCGGTGTGAAAGGTCTGATTGTCCCCCGTGAAAATTTGGCCGAAGCAAGCGTCATTGATGGGTTGGATGTATTGGGTGCCGGGTCTCTGGCAGAGGTTATGGCCTTTTTTGCCGGGGACGCTTGTTTGGCAAGTGGCCGTGATACGCAACCTTTCTCGGTGGGAAGGTTGGATTCTGGTCTCAGTTTATCGGATGTGCGGGGCCAGGAGCAGGCCAAGCGGGCGTTGGAGGTGGCTGCAGCGGGTGCGCATAACGTCTTGATGATCGGACCACCGGGTTCGGGCAAGACGATGTTGGCGCGCAGGCTTTCAACCATCTTGCCTCCGTTCACAAAACAGGAGGCGGTAGAGACAACCAAAATTCATTCGATCGCCGGCATGTTGCGTCCCGGAGCCGCGCTGGTGGCCACACGTCCGTTTCGCAGCCCACATCACTCTATCAGTGATGCGGGATTGGTTGGAGGCGGTTCTACACCGCGACCCGGGGAGATCAGTCTCGCGCACGGTGGGGTGCTGTTTCTGGATGAGTTACCGGAGTTTCGGAAGAACGTGTTGGAGGTGTTGCGGCAACCGTTGGAGGACGGATTTATTACGATTTCACGTGCGTCGGGTACGGTACGTTTTCCGGGGAGAGTCATTCTGGCCGCGGCAATGAATCCCTGCCCCTGCGGTTATGCCAGTGATGAAGCACGGACATGTACCTGTTCGGCGGCGATGGTCGAACGTTATTTGTCTCGAGTCTCGGGTCCGTTATTGGATCGGATCGATCTCCATCTGCACGTACCGGCCGTGCCTCGCGGTGACCTCTCATGCGAACGATCGGGAGAACCGAGTGCCGTGGTGCGTGCGCGAGTCGCGAAGGCCCGCGGACGTCAGTTGGAACGATTTGTCAATCGCGAAGATTTATACGCAAACGCGCACATGGCAACGGCCGACCTGCGAAAGTTTTGCACGCTCGAGGATGCGGCAGAGAAACTGCTCAAGGCGGCCATCAATCGGCTGAACGTCTCCGCACGGGCGTATCATCGCATCATCAAGCTCGCTCGAACGATTGCGGATTTAGCCGATTGCGACGATGTACGAATGGAACATGTCAGCGAAGCCATTCAATATCGCACGTTGGACCGCCTGCGATAATGCCCGTCTTACAACCCGTGATTACTCCTTACAGAATTTCCTAGCCTGTGTGATCCAGTCGTCTCGGCGAATCCGGCCCTTGAAATTCTCCAGCTTCACGTCCACGCGATCGACGTCTTCACCTGTCCAATTCGCGATCTGTTGAAACGTGTACACGTCGTTTTTATGGAGCAGACGTTCGAGGACCAAGCCGATGCCCTTGATCCTTTTGAGATCGTCGCGCTGCGTCCCTCTTTCCGGAGTGCCCTTCTTCGTTCGTTGGGTCTCCGATTCTCTTGGTGTGGTCGTCCGAGTATGCTGCTCTCGTGAGAGTTGTAGTTGTGCAATCTCGGCGTCCTTTTGTCGTACCGTGTCCGCGCAATCCTCGCGAGCTTTGCGAAGGTCGGTGGTTAAGGCAGTTACCCGAGACTCCCGATCACGAATGTCGGATTCGAGCTTCTCGGCCCTGTCCTTCCACCCCGTGTCATTGTCCGCGGCCGTTCGGGCTGACTCGCGCTCGTTTTCCAAGACTGCTATGCGCTCGTCTCGTTGACGTAGCGACGTGCTGGTCGTATGTAGCTTTCGTCGCAAGTCGGCTAGCCCGGCGACCTCATTTTCGAATGATCCCAACTTCCCTTTTTGGGAACTTACGAGTGCGTCCAACTCGCCGGCCCGAGCGGCAGCGGCTTTGGCGGCCTCCTCCGCCTTATGGCTATCCTTTCGCAACGTGACGGCTTCTGCTTCCAGGGTGGCGACCCGTTTGGTGTTCTCCGCGCCCGCGTTACTCTCTTTTTCCAGATTGGCTTCGAGATCCCTGACACGTCTGTTGTCCCCACCGCCGGACTGTTTTGCCTTTTCGAGGTCACCCCGCATTGCTTCCATGCGCCCTCGTAACGATGCGAGGTCTTTTTCCAGCGTTTGCGACCGTACTTTGTATCTCTCCGTGCCGGCCCGCGCGGCGGCGAGTTCGGTTTCCAGTTTGCCCGTGCTGGCTGCGGCGTAAGCCTGGGCATCTTCGGTCGCCGGGCCGGTTGCGGCGCGCATGAATAACCATGTGATCAATGCGCCCAGCAAAAATGCAGCGAGCAGGCAGAGTATAATTTGAGCGATGAGATAGAACATGGGCTCTTTAGTTGGGTGAGGTGACGTTGAACTCAATACGTCGGTTGGTTTGTCTCCCGGCGGCCGTTCCGTTCGTCGCTATCGGTCGCGCAGCTCCTACACCCGTTGCTGTCATCCGATTTGCGGACACACCTTGCCCCGCCAGATACGCCAGAACGGATTCCGCGCGCCGCTGGCTCAACCTGAGGTTGACCCGTGCACTCCCGGTGGCGTCCGTATGGCCTTCGATCTCAACGTTGAGATCTGTCCCGCGTAACAATGAGGCTAGGTCGTCGAGAATGACTTGGCTCTGTGGCAACAACTGAGCACTCCCCGTGCGGAACCGGATAGGTCGTCCGTCAAGGAGGTCACGAATGCGCTCCTCCATCGTATCTTCGCGCGCGGTGGGAGAAGGTGGTGGTGCGGAAGGTTGTGTGGGTTCAGCCACGGTTTCAAACGTTGTCCGCCGAATCCCCGTCACGGCCGCTAACGCCTCGTTTGCTTGGTCGAGGTACGTCTGGCGTCCGGCAATCGAAACGTCTCTACCGTTTATTTCCAAGGTGACATCGGCGAGTCCCGCGGTGGCCAATGCTTGGAGTGAACGGGTGCGGATGTCGTCCTCAATCCGCGTTGCGTCCAACAACAGACAGACGATGGCGAGGAGACCAAAGACCAGCCCCCCGACAACTAATCGTGATGTGCTCATCTCGGTGACCTCCCCGAGGGGTTGTGAGTACGCCCACTGGTCGTCGGGCGCTAGGTTAGCTCACATATTGAAGCGATGCAAGGAACCTTCGTTTGTCTGCAATGAGATGGGAACCGATATGAAAAAACCGATTCGGATTGTCACGCTGCTTGGAACCACGCGCCCGGGCAATTACACGGCAAAGGCGTTGGACCTGGTCATTGATCAATGCGGTCAGCATCCACGAGTAACTGTCGATGCTGTCGATCCCGCTCAATTGAGATTGAGCTTCCCCGGTGTTGGGGCAGAGAGTGAGGACCCGCAGATACTCAAAGAGACGGTTGCCAACGCGACCGGTGTTGTTCTCGCGACACCTGAATACCATGGGACTTTCAGCGCCGCAATGAAACTCCTCATCGAAAACCTCGGGTTCCCATCGGTCTTAGCGGGGAAGCCCGTGGCTTTGCTTGGCGTTGCAGCGGGGAGTATTGGCGCGATCAAATCGTTGGAACAACTTCGCGGTGTTTGTTCTCATGTCGGCGCGATGGTGTTACCCGGCCCCGTTTCCGTCGCAAACGTCAGGGGTGTTTTTGACGAAGATGGTAACTGTCGTGACGAAACGGTTGAAAAACGGGTGCGTGGTGTGGCCACCACTCTCATCGATTACATCGAGGGAGCAGTTTGCCCCCAGGTCGCGTTGGAAGAAATGGTTCGTGCTCGAATCTCGTAAACTCCGTTGCGTTGCTCGTATGAGGCAAGCCTATGCCCCGACTGGCCGCTGCGCATTGAACAACGGTACCGCCCGACCGCCTTACCGCCTTACCGCCTTACCGCCCGACCGCCTTACC
>JAZDDC010000297.1:0-2461 GCA_036679565.1 Gemmatimonadota bacterium | reverse complement strand
GAGGGTGACCCACCGGGCCAGGCCCCGCCCTCGTCGGTACCGGCCTTCCCTGGCGCGGAGGGCTTCGGTGCACGCTCCGTGGGAGGGCGAGGTGGGGTCGTCATCCCCGTAACAAACCTGGGCGACTCCGGCCCCGGAAGCTTTCGCGCCGCCGTGTCGGGAACGGACCCACGCACCATCGTGTTCCGCATCGGCGGAACCATCACGTTGCAAAGCCCCCTGCAGATTACCAATCCTTTCGTGACGATTGCGGGTCAGACCGCACCTGGTGGTGGCATCGCGTTTAAGAACGACGGGAGTTATCGGCGACCGCTTTTGGAGGTGCTAACCAACGATGTAGTCATTCGCCATGTTAGGCTTCGTCCAGGGCCGGACACGTCGCCGTCGGGAAGCTGTTGTGTCGATGCCTTGTCCGTCATGGGGACCGGCGCGTTCAACATCATAATCGATCACGTGTCGATGAGTTGGGCGGTGGATGAAGTCGCACAAATCTTCGACGGCGCTCACGATGTGACATTCCAATGGTCCATCTTGGCCGAGGGCTTGTACTGTTCGAATCATCAGAAAACCGTCTCGACGGCGGGTGGCGGTGGGCCTTGTCCCGACGGCGCGAGCCCCCATAGTCGTGGGATGACGATCAGCACGTTTCCGGTCGTGGGCACACCGCCGGACCGCTTGTCGCTTCACCACAATCTGTGGACGAACGCCCAGACACGGTTCCCCAACTTGACGAGTAATACGTTAATCGATGTTGTGAACAACGTGATGTACAATTTCACGACCGGTGGTTCGAGGCTCGGTCTCAAAGACCCGGGTGCTCCCGTCCGCGCGAACTACATGGGCAACTTCTACAAACCGGGTCCCAACACGATGGTCTATGGGGTCACTTGGGTGCTCACACTCGAGCAACCGTTGTTTCAGACCGATGCTTTCGAGATTTACTACGAAGACAACCAAGTCACCGATCCGATCAACGCTGGGTGGATTGGTTGGCTGGACACCGAGTCCCGACATCGAGTGCAGACTCCTCATGAAACGGAACCCATCACGGCGACCTCCGCGTTGGTGGCGTTTGATCAGGTGCTTGCCTCCGCTGGGGCAACGCTCCCCGAGCGCGATGATGCTGACACACGGATCGTAGCCGAGGTAGTTGGAGGGTCCGGCGAGTTCGTTGACCATCCGATTGATGTCGGCGGGTGGCCGCTGCTCAACTCAGGCTCGGCTCCAGCAGATGCGGACGGTGATGGCATGCCGGATCAGTGGGAAACCGAGAACGGGTTCAGCCCAGCGGATGTGTCCGACGGAGCGGCGGATGCCGACGGGGATGGTTTTACGAATCTGGAGGAGTATTTGAACGCGACGGATCCTCGAACCGCTAATTGAGCGGTGTTAGGCGACCTCCGCTGATTCGTCTACAATTTGTTGTAATGTCCATTACAATTCGCACTAGCCGTTGTAGTGAACAATATCATGGACGTTAGACAATGAACCTGTGCCAAACATACAAAGGACTGCCGCTACCAGTCCGGTATCACAGTAATCATTAAGGAAAAACTTTTGAAAGCAATTGTATGCACAACATACGGACCACCGGAGGCTCTTCAGCTCAAAGAGGTAGAAACACCGACTCCCCAGGACGATGAAGTCTTGATAAGAGTTCACGCGGCATCTGTAAATGACTGGGACTGGTGTCTTGTGAGAGGTAAGCCGTTCTTTATCCGCTTGCTATGTGGGCTTCTAAAACCAAAAATTAGGATACCCGGAGTTGACATAGCGGGGCAGGTTGAAGCGGTTGGCAGAGACGTAAAGAAGTTTCAGCCAGGTGATGAGGTATACGGGGACATATCTGAGTGCGGTTTTGGTGGTTTTGCCGAGTATGTCTGCGCACATGAAAATGCACTAGCCCTGAAACCTGCCAGTATGACCTTCGTTGAAGCAGCGGCCATACCTCATGCGGCAATGCTGGCTATACAAGGCCTTCGTGATAAAGGGCACATTAAGCCAGGACAAAAGCTATTGATTAATGGTGCGTGTGGAGGTGTAGGAACTTTCGGAGTGCAGATTGCCAAATTAATCGGGGTTGAAGTGACTGGAGTTGACAGCTCAGAGAAATTGCAAATGATGCGCTCAATGGGCTTTGATCACGACATTGATTACACACAAGAAGATTTCACAAAGAACGGGCAGTGTTATGATCTGATTCTTGATACGAAGACGAATCGTTCGATATTCGCTTATGCGCGTGCGTTAAGTCCCAATGGTATTTATGTCACAGTAGGGGGTTCTCCGGCTCGACTTTTCCAGGCTTTACTCCTGGGGCGGTTGATTTCCAGGTTCAGTAAAAAGAAAATACATATCGTTGCCCTGAAACCAAACAAAGATTTAGATTATATGAACGAGCTCTTCGAGGCTGGCAAAGTCAAACCTGTGATAGATGGACCCTACAAGTTAAGTGAAGTAC
>JAZDDC010000296.1:0-13711 GCA_036679565.1 Gemmatimonadota bacterium | reverse complement strand
AGACGTGATCGACGCGTCCAAGAGAATCCCAAGCCGTTATTTCAGAGAGGCCGCCAGTCTTCGCGGAGACGACAGTCCCGGTGGGCGTCGCAGCGTCCGAGTGCTTGGTTTCCGCTTTGACCTAAATGGCAATAACACTCGTCAGACCGCGTCGTCGGTGATTCGCTTCGGGCACATCCAAGCGCTTCAGGTGTTGGACGGCCGGCATGCTCTGATCACGCTCAAGTCGGGCGAGGAGCAGGAGTTTCGTAGCAGTTCTACGGACCTTGGGCGAAGTAATCGAGGAATCATGCTTCGTCGCCGAAGTGGCGAGGAGTTGGAATTGGATTGGGATGATATCGATTACATCGATTTCCTCGCCGGCCCCGAGGGTGTCGCGTCACCATTCGGTCGTCGACTGTACGGGACTGTCGAGACCGTCGATGGAATTGAATACACAGGTTGGGTGGCTTGGGATCGTGATGAGATCTTTGAAAATGATGAACTGGACGGCGACGAGGGGCGAACACGTCGATCGATCGCGTTCAGCGACATCGTCGCCATTGAGCGGGCAAACGCCAGTAGCTCGATGGTGACCTTGCGAGACGGCGAAGAAGTTCGGTTACGCGGCACGAACGATGTCAATAGTGGGAACCGAGGAATCACGGTTTCAGACCCCGGCCTGGGGCGTGTGCGTATCCAATGGCATGAGCTGGACAATGTCCGATTCTTCGAGCCGCCCCAGGTAGATCATCGTGCCTTCGATGGCGGACGGTTACTGGTCGGCACAGTCACAACCCAAGACGGAGATGAGTTTACAGGTGAAATTCGCTGGGACAACGACGAGATGTGGACATGGGAGGCACTGGATGGCGAGTCCAACGGGATAGAGTTGGATGTCGAGCTGGGATTAGTCCATTCGATCGCTCGGAAAACCATGCGTAGCGTAGCCATAACGTTGCGCGATGGACGCTCGTTCGATATGCGTGGTTCCAATGATGTGAATGAAGGCAATAAGGGAATCTTTGTGCGGACGGACGAAGACGAACTTGTGTTAGTTGAGTGGGAGGACTTTGCTGCAGTTGTGTTTACACATCGGTAGAAAAGATTCTATCGGACGCTCCAGTTGTTGAAGGGGTGAACGGCAAGCATGGCGTTGGTATACCGTGGATCCTCGGAAACGTCGGCGCCGACCCAATCGGGTTTCACAAACGGTTGTTCCTCATTTTCGAGTTCAATCTCGGCGAGTAGCAGTCTATCGTTTGCACCGTGGAATTCGTCCACCTCCCAAATAAAATTCCCAAAAGGGACGCGGTAGCGTGTCTTTTCGACGACCCGACCGTCGCACAACGTGTCGATGATCTCGTTCCCGTCCGTCTCGGGTATTGGGTACTCGTACTCTAAACGACGGATGCCGGTGTTCGAACCCTTCGCGGTCATATATGCATGGCCGCCGCCGATACGTACCCGCACGACACATTGTGCCGTGACGGACAGGTAGCCTTGTCTGTAACGGATTCCGTCGTGGCCCTGCCATCCGTCGCCGGTTACCAGAAACTTGCGTTCAATTTCAACAGCCATGATCTAAGGTAGCCATACCCGCTGGCCTCTAGCCACGGGGCATTGGTAGTTTTCGGTCATGAAATTTGATATTGCACGTGCCCGACGCGAGACACCGGGTTCTGAGCATGTGGTACACCTGAACAATGCGGGCGCGGCTTTGATGCCGAGCCCCGTGCTCGATGCCACTGTGGAGCACTTGCGGCGCGAGGCCGCGATGGGCGGCTACGAAGCCGCTGCTGCTGCCGCCCCCGATATCGAGCACACGTACGATGCATTGGCCGAGCTGGTGGGATGCAAAACGGACGAGATCGCGGTCGTGGAGAATGCAACGAGAGCTTGGGATATGGCGTTCTACGCCATCCCTTTCGAGGCCGGTGATCGCATTCTCACCGCCCAGGCCGAATATGCTAGCAACTACATCGCGTTCCTACAGGCAGCGCGCCAGCGCGGGGTCTCCGTCGAGGCCATCCCCAACGATGAATACGGTCAGTTCAGCGTAGCAGCGTTGCGAGCATCAATTGACGACAAGGTGAAACTCATCGCGGTTAGTCACGTCCCGACAAATGGGGGACTTGTCAATCCTGCGGCTGAAATCGGCGTCGTCGCTCGTGAGGCCGGTATCACGTACTTGTTGGATGCGTGCCAGTCGGTTGGTCAACTCCCAATCGATGTCAACGCTATCGGATGCGACATCATGTCAGCAACGGGCCGGAAGTATCTGCGTGGGCCCCGCGGCACGGGCTTCTTATATGTGCGATCCCAACTCATCGAACAGCTCGAACCACCTTTTTTGGATCTACATGCCGCGACGTGGACTACACGAAGCAGCTATGCCATCCGGTCCGATGCCAAACGCTTTGAAACGTGGGAAGGTTATGTTGCCGGCAAGATCGGGCTTGGTGTCGCCGCCTCCTACGCATTGCAATGGGGGTTGGGTGATATCCGTGACCGAGTTGTGGGTCTGGCGGCAACTCTTCGAGACGCGCTGGGCGACCTGCCCAAAGTTGTCGTGCATGATATTGGTCAAATGCTGTGTGGAATTGTCACTTTTACGGTGAACGAGGCGGAGCCGCGGGACGTTCAGGCTGCGTTGCGCGACGCAAGTATCAATGTGTCGGTATCACCGCGAGAATATACGCTGCTAGATATGGAGTCGCGCGGGTTGGAGGCGCTCGTGCGTGCGTCGGTTCACTATTACAACACTGAAGAAGAGCTGATGCAATTGGTGTCGGTGGTTTCGCGCCTATGATGAATGTCGCCGCGTGGTTATTTTTGGCGTTGGTCTGGGGAACAACGTGGGCTGCCGTCAAGATCGGTTTGGAAACGTTGCCACCCATGACGTTCTCTGGTGTTCGGTTTGCACTGGCCGGTGCGGTCCTCCTGACAGCGTCGATGTTGCGGGGACGGGTGTGGCCAAATCGGGAGCAATGGCCGCTCATTCTTGCCACGGCTCTTTTCGCCGTAGCAGTTCCGTACGGTCTGCAATTTTGGGGGCAACAGCACATTGCATCCGGGCTGGCCGCGGTGCTGACGGCCATGATTCCGGTCCTCGTCATATTCATGGCGCATTGGTCCCTACCTGACGAACCTATTACGAAACGCAAGGCGCTGGGCGCGGCGGTAGGGCTTATCGGGGTGGCCTCGATCTTTTCGGATCAACTGTATTCCGAAGGCGCCATGGCGCTATTTGGCAGCGTCGCGCTGTTCGCGGGAGCCGTTGCATCCTCCCAGTCGCAGGTATGGATCAAGAAACATTCTCGCTCCATGGATCCATTGACGCTTGCAACTTGGCAAATGACGCTTGGGAGCCTGCCGCTGATGATCTTGGGGTTCACTCAAGAGGGTGGGTGGACCTCGCCTACCGGTTGGCCGTTGGAAACGATTCTGGCTCTGGCCTATCTTGTCATATTCGGCTCCGCAATCGGGTTCGTCGTTCTGTACTGGTTGTTACAGCGGCTACCGGTGACGAAAGTATTGACGGTGGCGTTTGCCAACCCCGTGGTAGCCGTGACACTCGGTTGGCTCTGGCTTGGGGAGATCCTGTCCTGGTGGGCCCTCGCCGGTGCGGGGGGAGTCCTGGCCGGTCTGTGGCTCATCCTTGCCGCACCACCGGTCGGTGGCGCACCTTCCATTACAGAACCGTCGGTGACTGATCCAATGGTGGAGGAGCGGACACCTCTTTTCTCGTCGCCCTGAGGGTGAAATTGGGGCGCAGAACTTGCTAATGGGGGCCGAGAAACCACGTGTCACGTCGTGTGTTTCACGGCATCTGCATGAACGAACGATGGTGATGGATTCTCTGAACACAATGTCACGCCCGTACGACATCATAACCTTCGACTGCTACGGAACCCTGATCGATTGGCGGGGGGGCATTGCGGCAGCATTTGGGGAGGCTGCGCAGCGAGCCGGTCGCGTTTGCGATATTTCGCAGATTCTGGCCATGCACGGCCAGCTAGAGCCAGAATTCCAGTTGCGGCCGTATCGGCGCTACCGTGAGGTGCTTGACCTGGTTGAGCGTCGAATATGTGGGCGTCTCGGTTGGGAACTACCCGAGCCCTTTCTTGCGGAGAGCGTGTCGGATTGGGTGCCGTTCCCTGACACCAACCGCGCGTTGGAACGTCTAAAGGCCGCGGGTTACCGCCTCGGTATCCTGTCCAACATCGACAACGATCTCCTCGCGGCCACGAGACGCCACCTGACCGTCGAGTTCGATCTACTTGTTACTGCAGAGGATGTTCGGTCGTACAAACCGGCGGTGGCTCATTTCAAGTCGGCGCGTCAGCTCATCGGTGGCAATCGTTGGTTACATGCCGCTCAGAGTTACTTCCACGATATCGAGCCTTCGTACGAGATCGGTGTTTCAACGGTCTGGGTCAACCGGTTGAGCGAGCATGCCAGCGGAGTTGCCACACCGGACGCCAACGTCCCGGACCTTGGCGGACTCGTGGATTGGCTCTCGTCTGCGCCACGGAAGGCTTCTTCTGTTACCGGCCGCAAAGGGTACATGAGTCGGGACGAGTAGGCCTCTGTCATGGCATCCCCATTGGGCCATGCCGCCGTGGGCGCGGCGACAGCGGCGGTGGTGGCGCGCTCGATGGACACGCCGTTCACTCCGTTGTTTTGGGTGGGTGCTGTCGTCGCGTCAGGGATCCCTGACCTTGATCTCATTTTGGCCTGGTTTGGAAAAACGGGACCACAGTACCACCGCAATGCTTCTCATTCACTGTTTGTGCTCGCGGCGGTGGTTGGCGGATGTTGGATTGTGTCGGAGACGTTTTTGCCGAGTGTGTCCGGTGGATTGCTGTGGGGTTGGAGTGCGTCTTTGTTAACCCATCCCGTTTTAGATGTCGTAACGACGGGTCCCAAGCTCGCGGCGCGGGGCTACGGCATTGGTGTTTTCTGGCCGCTTTCTCGACACAGGTTTTTTGTGCGGCGTACAATCGTGGACACACCGGAACTCGAAGCGTGTCGGAGTTTTCGAGAACTCATTGTTCTCTTGCGACCTGAGGTATTTACGCTGGGCCCCCCTGTGTTCTTGATTCTGCTCGCCATGATCCTGCTTTGACATCAAATAATCGAGACCCTGTCGATTGATGTGATTGCGTCGCGGACGGCCTGGGGTAGAGCGACTTTCTGTCCTTGGTTGTAATCAAATGAAACCACTATCCCGCTGCCTTCCGCAGCAATTGATTCTTGGGCCGTCGAGAAGATACGGTATTGTTGGGTGAATCTGTCTTCGCTCATCAACGTCGTGCGCGCACCGACCACGATGTCGTCGGGATATTGCAATGCACGGCGAAACCGGCATTGGGTGGAGTGGAGGATGGCACCAATGCCTCCCTTTCGGCGTGAGTCGGCAAATTCTATGCGCTCGAGGTACGCGATGCGTGCCGCTTCGAAAAAGCGAAAAAACACCGTGTTGTTGACATGGTTGTATGCATCCATGTCGCCCCACTGAATGGGAATTTTGACGACGATGTTGAAATCTTTCATTGACTGATTATTCATAGACGGTCCTCACGCATAGCGTCAGCTGCAACGCGTGCCGTTTCTGCAAGGACGGCCGCACCCACGAACACACTCTCCTCGGCGGCGTAAAACCGGGGTGTGTGCGCTGGTATGACGTGGCCACCTTCTTCACGCGCGCCGATGCGTAAAAAACATCCTGGAATTGATTCCAGATAGAACGCGAAGTCCTCGCCGCCCATGTTCGAGATGCCCAGCGGTGTCAGTGCGTCGTCTCCGAGAATCGATAATACGGCGGATCGTGCCCAACCAATCGGTCCCTCCTCGTTCACGATCGGAGGCGTGCCGTGGTTTATCGATACCAATGCGCTCAACCCGTACGTACCTGCAACGCCCTCGGTGATTTCTGCAACGGCGCGGTGCAAGATTGAACGCGTGCCGGTGTCAACTGCGCGTAACGTACCGGATAGAATTACCTCTTCCGGGATCACGTTGGCGGCAGTCCCCGCGTGAATGGTACCAACCGTTACGACAGCCGGTGTCGCTGGGTTCAGCCGACGTGCCACGATTGTTTGTAACGCCTGAACAAGGGCTGCCGCGCCCACGATTGGATCCCGTGCTTCGTGCGGCCGTGCGCCGTGAGCACCCGCTCCTTTGATCGTCACGGTAAATAAGTCGGCGGCCGCCGCCAGGGGACCCGTATCGGCGACCACCTGTCCAACCGCGAAACGGCGATCAACGTGGCCTCCAAAAATTGCTCGTACGTTGTCCAATGCGCCGGTTTCCAGGATTGCGGTTGCACCAGCCCCGATTTCCTGCGTCTATGTCGCCGCGAATGGCGATGAGCGGTCCATCCGGGTCACGTCCCGGGATTCTCACTACAATCCCAGTTCCCGCGACACGGGTCATTGATGTTGGTTCCAGCGCGGACATCTCGCGCTCGAGCCGACGGCACGTTTGTTCTTCACGGAATGCCAGTTCAGGGTTCGCGTGGAGATTCTGACGAAGTGACCTAATACGGTCGGCCACGTCCGAGGGGAAACTTGCGAGGAGATCAGGTAAGCGCGTCATGGTGACAGAATCGTAGTCGTCGATCTCGTGTCGAGTAAGATGTGGACAGGGAACGGTTGAACGGCGTATCCTTGGGTTAATGATCAATCTTTCTGTGGTTGTGGCTTCTTGCCTCGTCCTCTGCTCGGCATGTGCGACGACCGTCAAGCTCGTCCCGAGTGATGCGGACGTTGTTCTCTCTCGTCAGCTCCTCGATGCGCCGAATCCGGCGCGCCCCGGAGATTTCTCTGTGCAGCGGCTGTATTATGGCAGCGGCGACGATCGGAGACGCCCTGAGTTCCGGGATTCGGTTTCCTTGATCACTGAGTCTGTTGACGCGTCAAAGTTGGTCAGTCTCGGTAACTCGGCTGATGAGCGAAATGGCTATTGGGGGTTTACACCGAAGGAGTTCCCGATCAATGGGCGTGTGTGGTACCCCGTTGGCCCTGGTCCATTTCCGCTCGTCCTTATCGTACACGGAAACCACAACATGCGAGATTTCTCAGACCCCGGTTATGGGTATTTGGGAGAGTTGCTTGCGAGCCGGGGATACATCTTTGCGTCGGTGGACATGAATTTCATCAACGGGGGCATTCGCGGAGAGAACGATGGACGCGGGTGGTTGCTTCTCAAACATCTGCAGGCGTGGCGTGGCTTCAACGAAGACCGCGAGACAGAGTTCTTTGGTAAGGTAGACCTCGATCGAGTTTCCCTCATGGGGCATTCTAGGGGAGGCGAAGCCGTTGGTCATGCGGCTGCGTTCAACACGCTGCAGTTTTATCCCGATGACGCCACGCTGAAGTTTGATTTTGGTTTTGGTATTCGTTCCATCATCGCCATTGCCCCGGTTGATGGACAATACCTACCAACGGGTCGCAAAGTCCCGGTAGAAAACGTGAGTTACATGGTGTTCCACGGCTCGCACGATGGTGACGTAACGAGTTTCCACGGCCTGCGGCAATATAATCGGGTGCTTTTTACGGACGATGAGTCTCATTTCAAGACCGCCATCTACGTGTATCGTGCCAACCATGGCCAATGGAATACCGTCTGGGGGAGTCACGATAACGGTCGCAGGAGTGGTAGGATCTTGGCCCTGAGTGCGCTGCTCGATCCCGAAGAACAACGCGAATTCGGGAAAATTTATGTATCGGCGTTCCTCGATGCCACGTTGAAAGATGACAAGAGATATCTCCCTCTTTTTCGTGATCACCGCGTGGTGGGTGGTTGGCTCCCCAAGACAATGTATATCACGAAATTTCAAGAGAGTAGTTTTTTCCCGCTGGCTACATTCGAGGAAGACATCGACGTTACGACTGCCATCGACGGCGTAGCGTTGATGGGTGACAGTTTGTCTACCTGGAAAGAAAACACAGTGCCACTTCGATCCCGCAACCGCGCAAGCACGTCGGCGTCACAGGAGAACCAAGCTGTGTGGCTCGGGTGGAACAATCGAATAGCTGGTCGTGATTCAGCTGATGCCGTGCCGGCCAGATACACGGTTGGTCTCAGAGACGTAACCTTGCCACGTGCCACAGGTCCGGAAACGACACTCGACTTCTTGTTGGCGCCGATAAAAGATACGCCCGGACCGCGTAAAGCGAGCGCCGACAGCGTTGGGGGCAATGTCTCAGGGGAGCCAACCGAACCTGATGACCGCGCACCGCGCGGTGATACAGACAGTGACGATGAAAAACCACCGATAGATTTATCGATTGAAGTCCGCGATCGAGGCGGGGAGACTGGGAAGGTTGTGTTGAGTCGTTATGGTGCAATACGGCGGCCGTTGGAAACCCACATCCTGCGTCGTGGAGACATTGAACGCTCGCGTTTTTCTGAGTTGTTTGAGGTGGTGCTACAGTCTTACTCAATAAGACTTGCCGACTTTCAAACTGAGAATTCACGTTTGAACATTCACGACATCGTTTCCATCTCGTTCGTATTCGACATTGCTGAGGCGGGGACCGTTATCGTGGACGATATTGGATTCTCATGGATGGACGCCGCGTTTACATCGATTCCGTAGACCCCGCTATCTCCAGCGGACGCTCGCGCGATGACCGGATCCGGCCGGAGATATATCCTGGAATGCGTAATCAGCGGTAACGTTGTCCAGTCTGATGGCGCCCCCGAAAGTAAAGTAGAACTTGCCCGTGTGGGGTTCGTGTAGCCCACCAATCCTGCCCGTGAAGGTTCTGCCCGCAATTGGCCAGAACGCCACTTCTAGACCGCCACCTGCCATGATCCCGCCGTCGTGCTGGCGAAATACCGCGGTCGTGAGTGCCACATCCAGTGGCCCGAGTTGCTCGACGTCGGTCGATAGGCCGACCCCGAGTCGCATGGGAATGGGAAGGTCAATCGCACCGACCGTCATGTCCGGTCCGACATGTTGGATGGCGACACCCACATTGAGAAAACCTATCTCTCGGGCGACGCCCAGGTCCGCGGCTAGGCCCGCCGCGCGCGCGCCACCGACTCGTTGTTGGATCCATTTGGCACCGATACCGATCTGAAAACCAAACAACTCTGCCCCGTAACCAATTGAGGTGATGAGTTCGGCGACGGCGGTTGGATTGTCGGTGGCGATTTCTCCAAAACCGACTGGGTTTGCGAGTAAATCGGCGGAGACGGCAGCGTACGTGAAGGCCTGTACACCGAACCCAAAACCGTTGATCGAAGAAGAAGCCGAAAGGAGGGTGGCGGCTCCGGCATACCGTTGAATGCTGAAACTCGAACCGGTGGCTCGTTCCAACAGTGCCGGATTATAGAAAATTGCGTCGGGGTTGTTTCCGGACAATACGTACGCATTGCCAAGGCCAAGCGCTCGCGTATTGGCGGGTAGTTCGAGTACGAATGCGGCGCTCCCCTCGTTTTGCGCCGTCGTAAATTGTGGCGCGAGGATGGTCAACATGCAGACCCAGGAAAATCGGTTGGCTAACATCGTCCGGTGGTTCATGGCGGCCAATGTAACGCTACGGATCGAGCAGACAAGCCAGCTTCATCCTGTCAAAGCTATGGGTGGTGAATCGTTGGATCGGCACATGATGAGCGTAACGATCCGCCAAATCTAGTTGTATCTACGTGCATTTGATTCGGCAGGTTTTTGTTTGTGGTGTCGAGACATCCAACCTTACGAGCGTTCCATCGTCTTGTTTTCCCGTGGTGTTTTACGCGTAATGCGATAAAGCCCGATTGTCAGGATGGGGAATACAAACACAAGGAGGAAGCCCCACGTTAATGTACCGTAACCTCTGGCGATGAGATCGACGATACCGAACCGCGCGAGGATCGCGCCCAGCGATACCAATCCGATGGCCAGGGCCGGTCGTAGTACTTTCGGCATGACCTTCTGTTTTTCCTGGAAGGTCTTGGCCACACGTTCATTGATTGCGTGGATCATGCCAGTGCCGGTTTCGATCAGCGTACCAAAGAGCACGACCTGAAACACCACTTGTAACGTCCGGGACCCGAGTACCTCCAGCAACATGTTTGCCGGGACCGCGCGTTCGAGTATCACTCGTGTTCCGGTTTCGGACAGCACATCATATTGACCGGTCATCGAGAGAAAAAACAAAAGGCCGGGCAGTATGGCAATGGGGCCCGCCAACAGTCCGGCGCCGATGGCTTCCTTCGACGTTTTGTTCGCTGACAGTGCAAAAAAAACAGCCGGTACAACGGCCAAGTTGTAGGCGGCGTAGCGAACACCGCCCAATGCCCAACCATCAAGAGCGGGAAGTGAAAAACTTGCAACGATCTTGTCGCCGAAACTCCAAAAGCAGAACGCGAAGAAAACGATATAGACCGCGTACAGGAGGATGGACCAGCTTGCCAGGAACTTCTCGATTGCACCGCTTCCGCGAAACACGAGAATACCTACCGCCGACATCATACCCACGACTCCTAATGCGTAGGGTAAATTGAATGTTTCTTGTAAAATGGACCCGGCGGCGGCTGCGATGACGGCCAGTACAAGGAGCAGTTGAAGGAAATACAGGATCTCGAAGAGGAACCAACCCGGACCCAGCAGTCGTTCAAAAAACGACTTGTAGTCAAATGTTGCGTACAATCGTGCGAATTCAAAGCTGACGGCGCACACGGCGCTCCAAATGACGGTGGAGACCAGCAACATCGCGAGCAGCCCGCCCCGGGGCCCGAATGTCAAGAAAAACTCTGCTAGTTCCCGACCGGTGCCATACCCTCCGGCGATGACAACGGACTGAAAGATCAACCCGGGCAGCAAGTATTTCTTGAGGGTTCCTAGCATGACGTGGGCGCTCGCGCTTTTTGAGAAGTCGGGATAATGCGTGTCTTCCGGGAGGCCAACAAGGGTTTGCCCGTGTTGAGGGCCCAAGATGTAGCTAAATTGGTGGTGCCTGGCACCAAAACGGTTTGGGAGGGGTGGTATAGATGTACGCAGAGAGGGGGGTTGGGACCCCGTGAGCACACCACTCAACGTTCTTTTCGTCAAGAAAAGCGCCGAGGACGCGGCGGCTATCGTTCAGTCGTTGAGGACGGGTGGCTTTGAACCGCGGGTCCAGCGGGTCGACTCTCGCGAGTCGCTTGACGAGGCTCTTGCGCACGCCGATTGGCACGCCATCATCGCCGAGTTCCACGTCCCGGGTCTTGATGGCCCCTCCGCTTTGAGCCGTGTGAAGGAATCTGGCAAGGATATTCCGTTTTTTATTGTCGGTCCTCCCATAGGTGAGCACGCGGCGGTGGCCGCGATGCGCGCTGGTGCGGCGGATTGCATCGTCAACGACAATCTGGCCGCGCTGGTACAGGCCGTCCGCCGGGAATTGAGAAATGTCCAGGAACGGGAGGCCCGGCGGGACGCGGATGTCGCCTTGCAACGTCGCGAAGAACAGCTTCGACTTGCGTTGAGCGCTGCGAGGATGGGCACCTGGGAATGGGATCTGGAGTCGGACAGCTTCGTCTGGTCGGAAAACGTCGAAGCGATTCTTGGACTCGCTGGTCGGCCGATGCCGAGGACACGCCGCGCCTATCTAGAGCTTATCCCTGAGGATGAGCGGGCTGGCGTAGAGCGCGCCATTGATGAGGCCCGATACAAAGGGACAGATTACCAGCTGGCTCACCATGTCAAACTTCCCACCGGTGGCATGCGGTGGTTGGGTTCCAAAGGCCGAGCCTACGGCGGTGTCGGGGGCGAACCCGTACGCATGGCCGGTACCATCGCCGATATAACCGAGCGGAAGGAAGGCGAAGCCGCGCTTCAAGCCAGTGAGGAGCGGTACCGCGATCTTTACGAAGAAGCGCCCGTTGCCTTTTACTCGATGGACGCTTCGGGCGTCATAATTCGGGCCAACCGCAGAGCGGTCGAGTTGTTTGGGTACGAGCTGGACGAGCTATTGGGTCGACGCGTTGAGGATTTATACCCAGATACAAATGAAGGGAAACGTCGCTGGCGACGGTTGTTCCAAGGGTTTTTGGTTGGCGAGGAATTCAAAGGCCAAGAGATTGAGTTGATCCGGCCCAACGGTGACCGGTGGTGGGGCAGCCTGTCCGTCATTCCAATTTTAGACGACGACGGCAACGTGGCGGCTTCGCGTTCCATGCTTGCTGATATCACCGCGAGCAAACAGGCCGAAGAGTTGATGCAGCTGAGTCAACGGGCCATCGATGGATCACCCGACCTTATTGCGGTGTGCGATACGAATTACGTTTACCGCCGCGTCAATAATGCGTGCGCACGTCTTCACGACAAAAGTGAAGAAGAACTCCTTGGCTCCCATGTGGCCGATCTGTTTGGCCGGGACGTTTTTGACAAACAGCTCAAAGTGCGGATGGATCGTGCGTTGCGAGACGAGGACGTGTCGTTCGAGTCCTGGTTCGATACGCAAGGGCAAGGTCGCCGTTTTCTATCGGTAACGTTTTCGCCGCTCCGGTCGGTGGGTGGCGTCGTGGAAGGTGTAATTTTCATTGCACGTGACACGACAGAGCGGGAGCAGAGTGAGGATCATCGTGTGCAGCTCGAGGGCCAACTCCGCCAGGCGCAAAAAATGGAAGCGCTTGGAACGCTTGCGGGTGGCATTGCGCATGACTTTAACAATCTATTGTTGGCCATTCTGGGTTATGGGGAGCTGACACGAGACGACTTGCCTGCAGATTCTCAATTGCGGTCTAATGTCGAACAGATCATCGCGGCCGGCGAACGTGCACAGGCGTTGGTGAAACAGATTTTGGCGTTCGGCCGAAGAACGGATAAACAGCTAGAACCGGTCGAAGCCCAATTCATCGTTCGGGAGGCCTTGGGGTTCTTACGGGCAACCTTGCCCGCAACCATCGAAATACGTGAACAAATGTCCGCCGACCCGTGTGTCATTGTCGCGGATACCGCCGAACTACATCAAGTCGTGCTCAACCTCGCGTCAAACGCGTTGCATGCGATGAGAGACACCGGTGGTGAGTTGGAGGTCATCGTCACTGGTGTGGAACTCGGCCGTTCCGACGCCGATCGTCTCGGAGGAATTGCACCGGGCCCCTATGTACTCGTCTCTGTCCGCGACACCGGGGGTGGCATCGAACCAGAAGTGCTCGAGCGCATTTACGACCCGTTTTTTACGACGAAGGGGCCGGGAGAAGGAACGGGACTCGGGTTGTCCGTGGTGCACGGCATTGTGATGAGCCACGGTGGGGCGCTCGATCTGCATTCAGAGGTCGGTGTTGGCACACGGTTCGACATCTATTTCCCACGCACAAACGCGGAAGATCTTGCCGAGTCGCGATCCCGCGCCGATTCGCGCGGTGGTTCGGAACGGGTGCTGTTCGTGGACGACGAAGTCCAAGTTGCCCAGTTGGGCCGCCAGTTTTTGGAAAGATTGGGTTATGGCGTCACGATCACCACCAGTAGTGAACAGGCGCTTGAAATCCTGCGCGGTCATCCAGAGGCCTTTGACGTCATCGTCACCGACCAGACAATGCCAAGACGGACCGGTTTGGAACTCGCCAGGGAGGCTCGACGCCTACGCCCTGGCATTCCGGTCGTGTTGACCACCGGATTTAGCGAAGCCGTTACGCCAAACGTCATCACGAACGAAGGCATCGATGCTCTGATCATGAAGCCGTACGGCGGCGAGACACTCGCACAAGCCGTGCGTGAAGTTCTGGATCGAATCTCGGATTCATGAACGTT
>JAZDDC010000295.1:0-2248 GCA_036679565.1 Gemmatimonadota bacterium | reverse complement strand
GAGAGGCTCGCCAGCGCCGTTGCGGTGCTAGAGCCAATGCTGGGAAGAAACCAATACCACGGTGCGAGTGTGGCTGAAGACCTTTTGTCCGCTTTGCGAAGAAACGGTCTCACCGTTGCGATTGCCGAATCGTGTACGGGTGGACTGGTGAGCCATCGTCTGACCGAAGTGCCCGGTTGTTCCGATGTCTTCGTTGGGGGCATCGTGGCCTACGCCAATGATGTGAAGAAGAACCTTTTGGGTGTCCAAGCAGAGGTCATTGAACGCCACGGAGCCGTGAGTGGTGAGGCAGCTCAGGCGATGGTGCTGGGCGTCCAACAACGCTTTGGGTGCCATCGCTGTGACGGGTGTGGCTGGCCCCTCTGGCGGGACCCCTGAGAAGCCGGTTGGGACGGTGCACATAGCCGCGAGAATAGCTGATTCAACGATCCACCGAGCCATGGTGTTGCCCGGTGATCGGGAGGATATTCGGCAACGCAGTGCGCTCAGGGCTCTGGATTTGTTGAGAAGGACCCTTCGGTAGAGCACGTGCAGAAGAATTTTGTGCGGGCAGTATGCCAAATGGGCAGTACAACGATGGTACGTCGTTTGCCACTCGGTGATAGTATTCTTTCCCACTCATCAGGGCCAGAAACGCGAAAGTTAGCCATGAAGACTGAAGACGATCGATCAGAAAATGCCGAAATAGCAGACTCAGCCCCGAGCACGGAGTCGCAGGATTCGGTGTCACGAAATGCTGCCGACACCGAAGCGACGCCAACCCGAACCGGCGAGCCGGTGGACGGCGCCGTTCCCGAACGACCGGAGGAGGCTGCGATTCGGCTGGAGCATGAGCTGAAGGAGTTAAAGGACCGCCATCTACGAGTAGCCGCCGAATACGAGAATTTCAGAAAACGCACGTCGCGAGAGCGATCCGAAACGTGGTCACGCGCACAAGCCGATGTCGTGACGAACATACTTGATGCCCTCGACGACCTTGGGCGCGTTTCAGACCTGGATGCGTCCGTTGCTTCGAGTGAGGACGTGATAAAAGGGGTCGAGTTGGTGGAGCGAAAATTGATCCGCGAACTTACCGGCGCCGGACTGGAAAGGGTCGGAGCGCAGGACGAGGTGTTCGATCCCAACCAACATGAAGCGATCGGTTCGTTGCCTGCGCAAACGCCCGAGGAGGACCAGACTGTTGGCATGGTGGTGCAGATTGGCTACCGGTTTGGTGGTGCACTCCTACGCCCGGCGAAGGTCCAGGTCCGCATGTGGCAGGGCGGCGGTAGCGGATAAGAGATGGCCCCGTCTAAGAACTACTACCAAACCCTCGGCGTTGCAGCATCCGCGACTGACGATGAGATAAAGAAAGTCTATCGTCAATTGGCGAAGAAGTACCATCCGGATGCAAATCCCAACAACGAAAAGGGGTCCGATCGTTTCAAGGAGATCTCGGAAGCCTATTCAGTACTGAGCGATGCGGATCAGCGCAAAAAGTATGACTTGATGCGCAAGCTCGGTGCGTTTACGGGTGGTGGACCTGGTGGGTTTCGAACGCGCCCCACGTCAAGTCCCGGCGGATCGCGAAGCGGTCCAACCCGCGAAGAGTTTGATTTTGGAAATCTTGGTGGCTTTGGTGGGATCGGAGATTTCTTTTCCACTGTTTTCGGCAAAGGGGGAAGGAAGTCCGCGCCCCTCGAGCCGATTGAGATCAGCGTGGATGTTCCGTTTCGTACCGCTGTGGTCGGTGGCAAGGTCTCCGTTACCGTTGGTGTTTCCGAAGCGTGTCCGGCATGTGCGGGCTCCGGTGCGGCACCCGGCGCGCAAGTCTCTCAATGTACGGAATGTGCAGGGCGGGGGACGGTGAGCTTTGGTCAGGGGAGCTTTGCGGTGAACCGTCCTTGCCCCGCGTGTCGAGGGCGTGGCAGAATCCCAAGCAAAGTTTGCCCGCGTTGCGTTGGCCGCGGTGACGTAGATATCAACAAGCGCCTCATGGTTACGGTTGGCCCCGGCACCCGCTCCGGTACAAAGGTGCGTCTGAAAGGCCAAGGCCAACGCGACCCCACCGGTGGGCCGTCCGGCGATCTACTCGTCACATTTCAAGTCTTGGCGGATCGGTTTTTTCAGCGCGATGGGCAAGACTTAGTTTGCACGGTGCCCATTAATTTCGTGCAAGCCATGTTGGGTACAAAAATAAAGGTCAGTACCATCACCGGAAAAAAAGTGATCTTGACCATCCCGGCGGGAACACAAAGTGGGCAACGGT
>JAZDDC010000294.1:0-8762 GCA_036679565.1 Gemmatimonadota bacterium | reverse complement strand
GAGGGCGGCGTCAAAGTCTCCCTGGCGTTCCAGCGCCAAGCCCTCATTGAGGTAATCCAGGCGTTGAGGGCGAACATCGACCTTCGAGTCGCGCCCCAAGAGGCGTTTCCACAAACTCATAGCCAACGGGAAGATAAGGACGCCGCAACGCGTTGGCAATACAGAAGATACGACCGCACGAAACTGAGTTGACCGACCGGGATCAGCTCGGTTCGGTCAACACACGCTGATAGTCTTCGCCCTTGGTGATGGCCTCGAAAACCGTGTTCAAGACCCCGTTGGAACCGACCAGGAAACGACACGAGCGGTCTCCTTTCGAGCGGCATTCCACCTCCATCACGGCCACCGCGCCGCCGGCCAATTTGCCAAAGAGTGCGGCGAGGATGCCTGTGGAAATGCTACAGGATGCAATCGGAAGTCCGGATTCGGGGTCTGCCTCGGCCCAGTCTTCCGAATCTACCGCGAGTGCGGTCCCCATCCGCTCGACCGTCATTGCGCCCCATCCGATCTCATGAAAAAACCCCGAAAGCATATCTCCCAGGAGTTCGGAGTCGAGGTCCTGTGGGTTGTCCAGTTTTGCCTTATCGGCGAGCCATGACGCGAATGCGTCGTAGACGTCGCCACCTGACGCGAAGCCTGCCTCCTGCAGGATCTGTGGGGCGCTGTCGCCTAGCACCCTCTCCAGAGATGTGCGCAACGACTTGAGCAGGCTGGGTGTCAATCCGATTAGTCCGGCGTTCGAAGTGATCATTGGCTCGGGGCGAGGGTGATCCGGCAGGGTCAACGGAACTTAGGATTGTGCGGCGATCCGGCGCAAGAGTTCTGTCTCATCAATTGTCTCGATACCTAGAGCTTGGGCACGTTGGAGTTTGCCACCGGGCGCGTCTCCTACCACGATCGCAGTGGTTTTCTTTGAGACAGACGACGTAATTTTGCCCCCGGCATCGATGATTCTTTGCTGTATGTCGCTCCGAGACAGATTTGGGAGTGTCCCCGTCACCAAGAAGGATTGCCCGGCTAAGGGTTGTGCTCCACTGTCCGTTACGGGTTCATGAAAATCCAAACCGGCGTCCCGCAGGCGTTCCACCAGTCTCCGGTTGCTCTTGATGCTGAAGAAGTGTGCCACAGCGTCTGCAATGGTTGGGCCCACCCCTTCGACGGCCGCGATGTCTTCCTTTGATGCATGCAACAATGCGTCCATCGTGCCGAAGTATCTGGCCAGAAGCGTAGCTACAGTGGCGCCGACGTGGCGAATACCGAGTGCGAAAAGTAACAGGGAAAATGGCTGCCGCTTTGACGCGGCGATCGCGCTGATGAGTTGACTGGCAGCTTTCTTGCCAAACCTCTCTAACTCCATCAACTGCTCGGTATTCAGCTGATATACGTCGGCAACATCGTGTACCAGGCCGGCATCACGGAGTTGCGCCACTCGTTGCTCGCCCAGTGTCCGGATGTCCATGGCGCCACGCGAAGCAAAGTGAATCAAACTTTCCAGCACACGGCCCTCGCACGCGGCGTTGGGGCAGTAGTGCATGACCTCTCCGTCGAGTTTTTCCACCGGCGTGTCGCAGACGGGGCAATGCGAGGGTGCGAGAAAAGGCTTTTCATCGCCGGTGCGGTGTTCACGGAGGGGCCCAAGAATCTGCGGGATGACTTCTCCCGCGCGAGTGACCTCGACCATGTCGCCGACCCGAATGTCCTTTGCCGCAATAAGATCAAAATTGTGAAGCGTGGCGTGAGATACGGTGACGCCGGTGACCTCGATCGGTTCGAGCACTGCAAACGGGTTGAGCGCACCCGTGCGGCCAACATTGATCTGAATGTCCCGAAGTTGTGTGATGGCGATTTCTGGCGCGAACTTTCGCGCGATGGCCCAACGGGGCTCGCGGCCGCCCACGACACCCAAACGTTCATGCAAAGCCAAATCATCCACCTTCACGACCACGCCATCCGCACCAAAATTGAGATTCGCAAGTCTCGCTTCGAGATCGGCAATCACAAGTTGGGCCGCGTCCAGGTTATCGACCGCTTGGCGATGTGGGGCCACGCAAAAACCCCACGCTTGCAATGCATCGAGGAGTTCGTGTTGCGTGCCAAAAGAGGGTTCCTCTTCTGACTCGATGTGGAAGGCGAAGAATCGGAGGCCACGCTGAGCCGTGATTTTGGGGTCCAGTTGCCGTAAGCTTCCGGCCGCAGAGTTGCGTGGGTTGGCGAACCGCGGTTCCCCGGCGGCCTCACGGGTGGCGTTCAGCCGGTCGAAAGCGTCCAGCGGAAAATAGACCTCCCCACGCACCTCCATGTTGGCGGGCCAACCATCACCTCGCAGGCAGAGGGGCACGTCCGGGATGGTTCTCGCGTTCCTGGTTATGTCCTCTCCGATGGTGCCGTTGCCACGCGTCGCGGCCATGATGAGGATGCCGTCCTGGTATGTCAGATTGACAGCGGCGCCGTCAATCTTCAGTTCCAGTTGGAACGCGGTTCGGCTCACTTCCGGCACAAGCTTCTCTATTCTCGCCTTCCATGCGACGAGTTCATCATGGTCGAACGCGTTTCCGAGGGACAACATGGCTGCGCGATGTTTGTGTTTGACGAGTGCCGACGCGGGTTCGGCGCCGACACGGTGTGTCGGAGAATCCTTCGTGCGTAGGTCGGGGTGTGCGTTTTCGATTGCCTTCAGCTCGCCGAAGAGACGATCCCACTCCGTGTCAGACATCGTCGGATCGTCCAGCACATGATATGCGTGATTTGCGTCGTGGAGCAGTCGTCGTAACGTCGTCGCTCGTTCGGCGGGTGACGTGCTCAGCGAGCCTTTCCCTCTTCTTGAAGGACGGTCATCGTCACCTCGGCTAACCGGTCCAGTTCGTCCGCGGCCGTTTGTGATAACAGGCCTTCTGAGCCTGTGCCGTCTTGTCCCGAGAAGACGGTGAGCAACCGTTTTAGGTAGGCGACCAGTGCCACCCGTTCGAGATTCGCCTGGCGTGCAAGTTCGCTGGTTTCCGCTTGCCGCTGCGACATCTTCTCATAGCGGTATGCGTTTCGCAGCACCTTCGCGGTCAAGCCGCAGACAACCTGGAAAAAGCGAATGTCGGAGTCAGTGAACGCCTGTCCATCCCGAAACGTCCGGAGGAACATTGCTCCGATGACAACACCACGCCACGCAATGGGCACCACGGAGATGGTTTTTGCCCCTCGTTTCTCGAGTATGCCTCGGATGTGCCGCAGATTCGGGTCCGTCGTGCCATCGGGGATGAAAACGGTCTCGCCGGACCGAAGCGCACGCTTGAGTTCCGGATAGCGGTCCAGATCGACTATGTAATTTCGAATCGACGGGTCTTCATACGATGCAACGAGGCGGGCGGTGGGACCGCGGCGTTCGGCCAGAAAAATGGAACACCGATCCAGCCCGTAGAGATCACCCAATTTCCGAGTGATCCCCTGCAAGATATCTACGAAATACAGCGTGCCCGAAATCTCCTCGAGAATCTCGACTGTTGCGAGCAAGTGCTTTTGCCCACGTTCGAGTTCGGCGATTCGTGCGTGCAGTTCACTAACGGTTTCCGACGGCGGCGAACCGATTTCACTCATGAAGTTGTCGGTTTGTATGATGTGAGGGGCGGGTACCATGCCCGTAGACGGAAGTTCGTCATCTCGACGGACGTCAGTCAAGTCGCTAAAATGCGTGTCCCGGCGCGTCCGGGTTGGCTCGAACAAGCAAAGGCCCCAAATGAGTAAAGATTCTGACGTGGAAGACTTCGAAGAGGACCTGGAATTCGACGATCTTGATGACCTCGATGGCGGTTCCGAACACTCGGCCCTAGCGGGTTTTGTGGTCGGTCTCTTAGTTGGCGGGATTGTTGGAGCTGGTGTCATGCTTTTTGCCGCTCCGGAACGCGGATCCGTGACCCGCCGACGGGTTAAGCGGCGGATTGAGGACATGTCGGAGGACGCGGGTGACGAACTGGTAAAACAACGTCGCCGGATCAGGAAGCGACTGAAGCGGGGCTTCAAGCGGTAACCTCAGAGGGCCATTCCACCTCGTTGCCGTTCCCCATGCTCAAACGACTCATAGAGCGAAAACGAAACGGCCACGCCCTCGACGCAGCGGAGTGGCGCGATTTGGTTTTTCGGTACGCCAGAGATGAAGTGCCCGACTACCAAATGGCGGCGCTTTGCATGGCCGTGTTCTTTCGTGGCTTAGAACCACACGAATTGCGGGGTCTGACCGATGCCATGCTGGGATCCGGTGGGCGTCTTGAGTTCGCATCGAATCATGTTCGCGTAGACAAACATTCCACGGGGGGGGTTGGGGACAAAGTCTCCCTTGTGCTGGCCCCACTCGTGGCGAGCTGCGGTGGGTACGTTCCCATGATGTCGGGACGTGGCCTGGGTCATACCGGTGGCACACTCGACAAGCTCGAATCGATTCCGGGTTTCCGAACAGATCTCTCATTGGAGCAAGCCGTCCGTCAGACGGACCGCATTGGTTGTGCGATGCTCGGTCAAACGCCAGAAATCGCGCCAGCCGATAGGAAACTCTATGCGCTGCGTGACGTCACGGCGACGGTTGCATCCATTCCGTTGATTGCGGCCAGCATCATGTCCAAAAAACTGGCGGAGGGTATTGCCGGCTTGGTCTTAGACGTCAAACGTGGCAGCGGAGCGTTTTTGACCGATGACAAAGATAGTTTGACCCTGGCCCGCACGATGATCGGGTTGGGCGAATCGCGTGGTTGCACGACGGTCGCTCTCCTCACAGCGATGGACCGTCCACTTGGAAACGCCTGTGGAAACGCAATCGAAGTTGAAGAAGCGATGGATGTGCTCCGGGGAGACGGCCCTGACGACGTGCGGGATGTTACGCTTGCTCTTGGGTCGGAAATGTTGCTGCTGGGTGGCGTCTGTTCCGAACGGGATACCGCGCTCTCCGTGCTGGCGGATGCGTTGAAGAGTGGAAAGGCCGCTGAAAAGTTTGGTCAGATCATTGAAGCGCAGGGTGGTAATCCGCGTGTTGTGGATGATTCGACGTTGCTTCCGCAACCCCTGGTGCAACGACCGTTCACGGCGTCTCACATCGGGTACGTCGAACGTATCGAACCGCGCGAGATTGGTCAGACCATCGTTGCGATGGGTGGTGGACGGCAGGCGCTGGGCGATGTTTTGGACCACACGGCCGGCATCCGTTTCTCTGTGAAACCCGGCGATCATGTTGAGGCCGGGCAATTGCTGGCTGTTGTTTGTGCCGCCACGGACGAGGCGCTGACCCATGGAGTGTCCGGACTCGAGCGAGCGATTTCGGTCGGGCCCAAAAAGCCGGAGATGTTGCCGTTAATATCGCATCGTGTGTCCGACGCTGGTGTCGAAGAGTTTACCTAGGAGCACCCGGTCCCCAGTCCTTCAGCTCTTCGTCGGCTTCGTCCGGTCGCACATCGACGTTGAGATCGCGCACCTCTCGCTCGGCTTGATCCAGTTCCTCATAGTCGATGTCAGGTTCCCCGTCGGTCGCCTCATCGTCATGGCGGGTGTCTAAGAGCCACCGAAAACCGACGGCCACCAGGGCTGCGACCAGGAGAAGCGCGCCGATACCTGACACGATCATGGGGTTTGCCCGTTCTGTGCGAGTCCTTGCCAAAACACATCTAGGTGTTCGGTAATACGATCACGAGCGATGCAAAACGCACTCAACGTGGATTTGTCGTCGTTGCCCTGACCTGCGGGGTCCGGCATGGCCCATGATAGTCGTGTGACCGTGGTCGGAAGCACGGGGCAGTTTTCCTCCGCGCACAGTGTAATGACCATGTCGGCCCGATCCATTGGGACGTCGGCAAAGCCCTTGGCAACATGGTCTTTTATGTCGATACCCCGTTCGGCGAGAGCCCGGACCGCGTAGGGGCTTAGCGTCGCGGGCTCCGAACCGGCGCTATAGACACTCACCCCGGGCGGAGCGGAGCGTCGTGCAAGACCTTCGGCCATCTGGCTCCGCGCCGAGTTGGCGACACAAACGAATATGAGAATCACAGCTCGTCGAGCGGATCAGCATCCTCGGTACGTCCAATGTCTTCTCGCCGGACCAGCACGAGGATTGCTGCCTGTGGCACCACCAGGTAGCGCTCTTCTTCGAAGGTGATTTCGACGGCTGCCTTCCTGAAGAAGAGCGCGAAATCTCCCACGGCGGCCTGAATGGGGAGATAACGTGTTTCACCTTTGGACAACCGCCACGGTTCGTCGTCCAGTGCCGTGGGTTCGACCATAGGTGTGCCGGGACCGGTGGCCACGATGTTTCCACTTTGTACGGCCTGCCGATCCACTGCCGTGGGCGGCAAATACAGACCGACCGTTGTACGTTCCTCGCCTTCTTTAGGGGAGACGAGGACGCGGTCGCCCATGACGACGAGTCTTTTCTTGTTCCGTTCCATGTTTGGAATTTGGATTTGGCAGAGCCACAAGGGAAGGGCTGTTACCGCCTCCTCATGGACACGATGTTTTGCTTTTTGTGCCGCTCAAACCAACTTCTCAAATAAAGCTGTGTCCTGATGAAGTTCGACGGTTTGCTGCTCGTCCCGTGCCACTCGTCATTGAACCGTATCATCACACTCGGCACTCGTAGGAACTTCAACGCCGCATAATACTCTTCGGTCTGTGGCATCGGTGTACGTAAATCCTTCACACCCGTCATCAACATCGTTGGTGTTGTCACGTTACCGACGTACATGAGTGGTGAGCGCCGGAGATGTTCCGACGGATCTTCCCATGGTAATTCTTCGAAGTTCCTGTACCATCCCGGTCCGTCCGTCGTACCGACGAAAGAGAGCCAATTTGTTACCGGACAGTTTGCAGACGCTGCCGCAAAGCGATCGGTCTGACCCACGATCCACGACGTGAGGACACCGCCTCCGCTGCATCCGTACACGAACATATTGTCCGGATCGATATACCCGCGACCAATCATGGAATCGACTCCGGCCATGAGATCGTCGTAATCTTTGCCGGGGTACGCATGCTCAATGGCGTTTGCAAACGATGAGCCGTAACCGGTGCTGCCACGTGGGTTTGTGTACAGGACGACGTAGTCTTCAGCGGCGTGTGTCTGCCACCCGAAGTTGAAACCGACCCCGTACATTGCGTGGGGTCCACCGTGAATTGAGAGAATGAGTGGATATCGGCGGGACGGATCGAAACCCGGTGGTTTGATGATCCAACCCTGCACATCGTAGTTGTCTACCGATTTGTACCAAATTTCCTCGACCGCGCCAAGTTGTTTGCCAGCTAATACGTCGGCGTTGACGTCTGTCAACTTCGCGATGGTTGGACTGTCCATGTTAAAAATCACAACGTCGCCGGGTTCGTGAGGACTGGTCAACGTCCCGACCGCGATGTGGGATTCGTTCATCGACGATAAATTGATACGATGGGAGCCTTCGGTAACCTGGCGAACTTCTCCACCACCAGTGGTTGCTGCGTACACGTTGGTGCTGCCGTGGTTGTTTGCGGTGAAGAACACGGTGCGGTTGTCGCTGGACCACCGCAAGCTACCGGTTCGTCGATCGAAGCTTCCTGATATCGCCCGGTGATTTGAACCATCGATGTTCATCACGTAAAGTTGACCGGCGGTCCAACTGTAATCACCGTCATCGTAACCCGTGTACGCAACGAACCGGCCGTTCGGTGAGACCACGGGGCTCCCGTCAGGGCCGGATCGAGTGGTCAGTTGGCGGATGTCACCTGACTCAATGTTGACGGCGTAGATGTCTGACTGACGATACTGATACTCCCAATCGTCAACACGCAGGCTCGTAAAGAGTATTTCGGCGCCGTCGGGTGTCCAGTTTGTCCCGCGATGGTTCCAATCTCCGCTCGTCACTTGCCGGGGCGTTCCGCCCGTGGCGGGGACTATAAAGATGTGACGAAAACCGTCGGGCAGAAAACCTTGGCGATCTTGCCGGTAGTCCAAACGATCAACAACACGTGGCGGTGTAGTCCACTCAGCGCCCTGCGGCGGCTTGGGCATATCAATGCTCCACGTGTCTCGATCGGGAACGTTCATCGTCAGAGCAAGCCAGTCACCGTTTGGCGACCACGAGACGGAACCCGGCGATTGCTCGACATGTGTTATCTGTGTCGTAGCGCCCTCATCGTCCATCCAGCGTACAAAAATCTGCGAACCGCTCGACTCTTCTTCGTGCGTGAACGCGATGCGGGTTCCCTCTGGGGACCATCGCGCTCCGGAGCCCTCGGTGAGGAACCGATTGCGGCTACCGTCTGCATCCATGATCCACAGTGCTGACGTCCAACTATCATCCATCTTGTTCACCCAACGACGGGTATAGATGATCTTGCTACCATCCGGTGAGATTTGCGGACTCGCAACTCTCTCCCAATCGAGATACATGTTGACGTTCAATCGGTCGTTCTGATCTTGTGCCGACAACTGCGTCGGGCCAAACAACGGCGCCGCTAAGAGCAGCATCAACCATGTGGGGTGTACACGCACTTTTGACATTGGGCCTCCCGGGGGGTACGAATCTCCTCGGAAGGTGCCGACGGGCTGACTCGGTCGCCAGGGGTAGTTACCTGCAAAGGGGCCACTGAATCCGTGGAATCCGCTGAACTCGGCCCCCCCCTAACAAACTGACTTGCCACTAAATCCACCTAATCCACTAAAGTTTGTGTTGGGTCGCCCAGGACGTTCAACAAAACCTGTTGTTTTTCGTGGTTTTCGTGGATTTTGTGGCAGCTGTTTTGTGGGGTGGGGTGTTTTTCCGTGG
>JAZDDC010000293.1:0-4979 GCA_036679565.1 Gemmatimonadota bacterium | reverse complement strand
TGCTTGGGATGTGAATGCCTCAACCGATGTCCGAGCACCAGGGACGGCCAGATCGGGCTGGAATGTGATATAGACCGTGTCCGCTCCGGCGATGGCAGCAGCCCAGGTCTCCGGCGCGTCCCAATCAAAGGGTGGTGTTTCGTTTCTTGAACCAATACGGACGCTTTTGCCACGGGTGGATAGCTTGGCAGCCACCTTGCGACCCGTCTTGCCGTTTCCTCCGAGCACCAAAATCATCTTTCCTCCCATTCGAAGATCGTGTTCCATCCGACATCGTTACAGGCGGAAGCTACAGAGCATTCGATCGGCAAAATTGAACAAACCCGTCAAGGGGAGATGGGAGACAGTGAAAAAGAGCGCTGGGGATGAGTCCGAGCGGAGCGCAGCGAGGCGAACACGTCATTTAGTTGATGAGAACCGGCTTGCCGAAACCTGATGAGATGGTTGAAATATTTGCGCACCTAGGTCTGAACGGGGAGTTTTGGAATCCGCGGTCGGATAGTTTCGGTTGAACCTGCAGGAACCCGACTAGCCACGGCCTGCGTGGCCACCCCCCAACACCTTCTCCGCATTGTCCTCGGGAGAGTCCCGTCCATCCAGCCAGCAGATCTCGACGCCTTGACGCTCCATACGTCGAAACCATGTGTCTTGTCGCTTGGCAAACTGGTGGATCGCAGTGCCTAACACCGAGAGCATCTGCTCGCGTGTGATGTCACCGCGCAGGTATTCGGTGACGTAGCGGTATTCCAGTCCATAGAAGATGAGCTGGCCAGGTGTCAGCCCACGATCCAGCAACGCGCGGACCTCTTCGAGCAAACCGTGGTCGAGCCGGTACGCCAATCGTTGCGTGATGCGCTCTTGCAAGTCGTGGCGCGCCCAGCGAATCCCGAAGATACGCGAGTCGAGTTCGATCGACGGTGCCCGGGCCGAAGGATCGGCCTCCGCGATCTCGATTGCGCGAATCAAACGTTTGCGATCGTGGACATCGCTCGTATTGTGGAGCGGACCGTGCGACTGCAGCTCCGCGAGCAGCTCTTCCGTCGGCGTGCTCTGCAACTCGGCACGGCGCTTCGGGTCTGGTGGAGCAGATAGGAGTTGATAGTCCTGCAGGACCGCGCTCAGGTAGAGTCCGGTGCCGCCACACAAAACCGGAAGGCCGCTTCGCGTGTGAATTTCTTTAATGGCGGCGACGCAATCCCGCTTGAATTCGTAGACGTTGTATTCGTACCCGGGATCGACAATATCGATGAGATGACTTCGGACCGTGACACCATCGACCGTGTAGTCTTTGAGATCCTTCCCTGTCCCGATGTTCATGTGCCGGTAGACCTGACGGGAGTCAGCGCTGATCACTTCTCCCTTCATCGCCGCAGCCACGTGGGCCGCGAGCCGAGTCTTGCCAGCAGCGGTGGGTCCCAAGATGCAAATCAGCGGGATCCGTGGTTCAGTCATGGAGGTCATCCTCCCGACGATAGCTGTCTTCCATTTTGCATAGCATCCGGCGTATCCCATCGAGTTCCGGAGTGCTCAAGTCGCCTAACGTTCGCTCGGCGAGCACCGACCGCCAATGTGATGCTTCGGTCTCGGTTCCGGGAAGAGCGCCACCGTACCCATCCAGCCAATCGATCAACGTCGCCCGGTCATCGCTCGGCGCCTTACGGTATTCGGCTTTCAGATATTGTAAGATGCGGAGCCCGTCGAGTCGCTCGTGACACGCGCGGACAAATCGGTCCAACGTTTTGTGGTTCTCGCGCAAAGGTTGCCAGGGGTCGGCGGTGTTGGTCTTCTCCTGCAGGAATCCGTCCAACGGAGTCTCGACAGGCGCAGTAAACAGATCCGGGAAGGCCTCGGTCGTGCAGCGCACCCGATCGAAGAGTTCCGGCGAATAGAGCGGGTAGCGGTCGGCGTATTCGCCCTCGCATGCCGCTACGATCGCTTGACCGCCTCGCCGCTGGTGCGAGGTGTTAGGCCACCCACCTTTCGGTAGACGTACACCGGCAACGCGATCGCAGAGCCGAGTGCGGTGAACGAGTAGGGCGACTCGATACGCCACAGATTGAGCGCGTAGAAGCGCATGTAGATCTCGTACCCCAACATCGCGCGTGTGACGGCATCGTCTTGTGTAAGCGGATGGAAGTAACGTGCGGCAATACCACACGCAGCCGGATGCCGAGCGAACGTGGTTACGAGCGATTGCAGGTAGCCCGGCGGTATCACCGTGTCGGCGTCCAGGCTGACGATGAGATCGTGGGGAGCGGCGTCAGCACAGATCGCATCCATCAATTCCTTCCGGGCGTGGCCAACTCCGCCCCGTTTCGGCGGCCAACCGAAACCCGGCGAGGCCCGGTCGATGATACGAAGGTCGAGGTCCGTGATAACGGAGAGAAGCTGGAGACAGCCCTGATTCGCCTCGCACACGGCGCGTCGATCAGGGTCATGTTGCCAGGCCTCCGGTTGGTTGACGCAAACCCACGTGACGAACCGCACCCCGTCTTGTTGCCGAAGCGCGTCGATGCAGCCGGGAAGGTGCTCGACCTCATCCTGAACGGGGATGGCTACGTGTACGGTCGCCACATTTAATCTCGGGCGACTATTTCTGCATCTCCAACCGCGACCGGGAGCGACCGAAACGCCGGTAGATTTCTCTTCTTTGGCTCATAGACAGCGATCTCGCCAACCATGGATCGAAGAGAGTTACCTACAGCGAGCCGAAACGCAGTGATGACGAGACGGCCTGGGACGACGACAATCGGATTCAAACGGGCGTCCTGGCGCCGAGAATACGTGGCCCCTTCGCTCCCGTCGCCCAGGTAGCGTTGACGGGAAACCCGAGGACATGTTGACGCGCAAGCAACGCGAACGCGATGGCCTCGCGCGCATCCGGGTCAACGCCGAGTTCAGAGATGTTTCGCACCGGCAACGGAGACAGTAGCGCCTCGAGCCGGCCTACGAGCGCCCGGTTCCGTGCGCCACCGCCGCACAGGTAGTAGGCCCCCACAGTAGTCTCGATCCACCCGTGCCCACGAGCGATCGTGACGGCGGTGAGTTCCGTCAGCGTGGCCGCGACGTCTTGCGGTGAAAGCTCGGCGTGTCGGCTCAACCATTTGGACAACCTCAACTCGCTGAAATACTCGCGACCCGTCGACTTTGGCGGCGGGACCTCGAAGTACGGATCGCTTAGCCATTCCGACAAGGCATCCTCATCGACGTTCCCGCTCGCGGCCAGCGCCCCGTCGCGGTCGAAGGTTTCCGCCCCACCCGTCAGCCGCTCAACGAAGGTGTCTACAAGGGCGACGCCGGGACCCGTATCGAATGCGAGCGGCACCGCGTCATCGTCGAGCGACGGAAGGACCGTCACGTTTGCCATCCCGCCGATGTTTTGGATGGCAAGCGCATCAGTACCGCGGAGCAAGAGGGCATCGGCGTATGGCACGAGCGGTGCCCCCTCACCACCGGCCGCCATATCGCGGACGCGAAAATCGGCTACCACGGGAATCGCGGCAATCTCAGCGATAACCGCCGGCTGACCGAGTTGAAGCGTCGCACCCAACCGATCGCCGGCCGGCGGACGGTGCCAGAGCGTCTGACCGTGGCTACCGATGGCTTGAACCTTTTGGGGTGAGATGCCGGCCACCGAGAGCGCACCGTTTATGGATTCGCCGATTCGAGACCCCAGATCGAAGTCCAGATCGCAAAGCGCCTCCGCCGAACCCGTTGCGATCGCCTCACGGATCTTGCTGCGCACACTTGTGGTGTACGGCTCGGTCCGGAACGAGACGAGTTCCCAAGCGTCGGGACGTTCTTCGTCCCCGGCGAACTCGACGATCGCGACGTCGATGCCGTCGAGCGACGTCCCGGACATCACACCCACCCAAAGGCTCAAGCGGCGCCCAATAATGCCGGGTGTACCCACTCGCGAATCCGGAGCACATGTGCATCGTCATACTGGGCAATGCCTTGGAGGAACTGGATCAAGATGATGGTCTCCTCGCCGAGTCGAGCCTGTCGAGAGTAGCTGGGCGCGTTCCGTCTTGAAGTTCGCATGGGTGTGCTCGAAATCCAGCGATGGTGGCAATGTAGCAACGCTTGAATCAGCTCAAGTATTCCAACGGTCCGCCGATGCTCCGGAGATCACAGGTCTCAGGATGGGTTGGTCGATCCGATTCGCTCGCCCCGTCAGGGCAAGGGGCGGACATCCCTTACCGCTGTTGGATTATGGTTGAATTTCTGCGTAAAGCCACCATGGCGGCGATCGCTATGATCGTAGCGCTGGCCGTGACGGGCGGCACCTTGCTCTACGTCCTCTACCGCGTGGAACTCGCCGCACAAGCCGCCTCAATGGAGACCATGGTTACGGGGCACGCAGCAAGTTTCGATAACCATGTGGGTACGGCGGCCTTCGTGGACGCGGTGAACGACCTCTATGACTTTGGCGCGACGGGCGAGTTTGTGGTGGCGCGACGTGTGGCGGATGCGATTGAGTTTGCCGCAAGACGCAACCTGGCGGCCGACACCGTACCAGTGTTGTTGCCGGCGTCATCGGACGCTGCGTCCCTGTACACTGCCGCCATCGATGACGAACCAGGTACGACCGTAACCAAGGATCACCGAGGGGAAACGGTCTTGTCGGCTCATGCACCGATGCGCAACGTGGGGTGGGGTCTGGTAGCCAAACTCGACCTGCGGGAATTGCGGGCACCGTTCGTGAAAGCTGCGGTTCTTGGGACGGCGGGCGGGATCTTGATCATCCTGGTTACGGTCATCCTCACGGCGTGGCTCTTTCATCCGGTCTTTCTCCAGCTTCGTACCAACCTCTCGGCGACGAACGCGATGATTGACGGCGCTGTCGATGGGATCGTTACGATTGACAATCGCGGGATCGTACAAACCGCTAATCCAGCTGCGTTGAACATGTTCGGGTGGGACGATCTCGTCGGGAAAAACGTTTCGGTCTTGATGCCCAAACTGACGGCGTCCGA
>JAZDDC010000292.1:0-10150 GCA_036679565.1 Gemmatimonadota bacterium | reverse complement strand
CAAGAGCCAAACAGACGGCAAACATCGTCGGGAAGCAATACGACATCAAAGCAGAGCAAGTCAAAGCCCTAGTTCCGGACGGCCGACGTGACGATGTTTTAGAGTGGCTACGGGATCAACCCGAAGAACAAACTATCGCAATCGTCGGGCATGAACCAAACCTTGGATTGCTGACGAGCTGGCTTCTGGCGGCGCCGGTAAACCACTTCATGGAATACAAGAAGGGCGGCGCGGCAATGTTGAGTTGGTCCGGGCCTCCCGAACCAGGAACGGGTTGGGTACGCTGGATGCTTACACCCAACCACTTTCGATTAATTGCAAAGTAACCAGCTGGAGAAGACTTATGGCGCGTAGTCGCAAGAACTTCTGGTCGTCGTTCGTACGCCTGACGGGGTACTACGTCGTTGTCGGAGTGGTTGTCTTCGGGTTGATAACTCTGTTCCCAATGCTCGAAGGCTCATTTTCGTTCGAGAGGTTGCAGGCCGTTACAGGCGGAGACCTATTTGGCGACGTTGGTGTGGGGTCTGGCGGGTCGCAACGCTCACCGGCAGAATCTCTCACACTCACCCTGTTCGCGATTTCCGCCACCATCGTCCTGCTTGCCCCGGTGGCGTGGGTTTACATGGTCACCCGGCAAGAAAAGGGATACGATGAATCCGTCGTCCACACGGTAATCATCCTACCCGTGCCAATCGTCGGGCTCGTAATGGTTGTACAAAATAGTGTCGCGTTAGCCTTCAGTTTGGCCGGCATCGTGGCCGCGGTACGTTTCCGTAACACATTGGATGATACAAAAGACGCGGTATACATATTCCTTGCGATTGCAACGGCGCTCGCGGCCGGCGCCCAAGCGCTCGCCATCGCGGCTGCGACATCGATTGCGTTCAACTACGTCGTGTTGGCAATCTGGAACTTAAAAATCGGCAATATATACGCAGATCAATTACGGGGTCGCACACCCAAGATGCGATTGGGAGACGTACTGGCAGGTGCCGGTGCTACACCGGGTGCAGGCTCAGGTAATCTGACAATCGGTGACCCATCAATTCTAGCCGCACTCACACCGAATTCGTTGTCCGCCATCGCTGAACGGAAGGCACGTTTGCGAGAACACATCGAGGGCGCCGGGAAAAACGCAAAAAAGTACAACGGCTTACTGGTCATCCTCGCAAAGGGCACGGAAGACTGCCTCGATGCCGTGAACGAAGTCCTCGACAAAAATACTGAACGGTATAAACTCGCAGAAATCACACCAACCACCGATGGTAACTCCACCCTGGAATACCTTGTTGGGGTTGCGGAGGAATCTCGTGGCACGGAGTTGATCGCGGTACTTCGATCCAAAGCCGCCGCGTATATCATCGCCGCGGAATTTCGCAATCTACGGCTCCGGAAATCAAAAGAATCCCGGAAACCGCATTGGACGTTACCACGCCAGTGATACAATCTGCGCCACCGTCATCGTTTGTCGCGGTACTCCTAACCGGCGTCCTGGCAACACCGGTATTGGGGGTTCAAACTGACACAACCCCGCCACAACCACCCTTGCTTTCGGAGTTTCATTTCGAGGACGGCGCCGAATCCAGATGGGAGCTTCCTCGACGTTACCGCGAAGTGTCCGGGCTCGCGCTATCCCCGGACGGGCGTCTGTTCGCGCACAACGATGAACTTGCAATCATCTTTCAGATTAACCTCCAAACCGGAGATCTAATCAAGGCGTTCGCGATGGGTGACCGGAGTGCCGCCGGGGACTTTGAGGGCATTGCGATTGCCGAAGGCAGGTTCTACTTAGTCACGAGTGACGGCCGGATCTACGAATCACAAGAAGGCGAAGACGGCGACCGCCTTTTGTACAACACCTATGGCACGAGCGCCGGCCGTGCGTGCGAAATAGAAGGGTTGGTCTACAACCCGGATACGCGTAATCTCATCATGATGTGTAAGACGCTTCACGCCGAATCGTTGCACGGCACGATCACGCTGTTCAAGTGGTCGTTGCAAACACACACTATGGCTCCGGATTCAATTCTAAGTATCCCCCTGCTACGAATCACGTCTCGCATAGAGAACGACGAGTTCAATCCGTCGGGTATCGTCCGCGACCCACGTACAGGCCGGTTACTCATCGTCGCCGCTCGGCAGGCCGCCATCATCGAAGTCAGCCCGTCTGGTGGCGTTATCGCCACGCATGAATTCCGAAACCGTGATCATCGACAGTTGGAAGGCATCGAGTTAACAACGGATGGACGTCTTGTGTTAGCCGATGAAGGGAGAAATGGTCGCGCCCATGTGACCGTGTACCGTTCCCGCCCGAATCAATAACGCAACGTCAGATCCATCTTCTCGAGCTGAGACCTTTCCTCCGAAAGATCCGCCTTCGTAAGCGGGTGACCACTCAACCATCTCCGTGGAAATTCGACGTTGAGTTTTCCGGGTTCGCTCGACCAAAGCAGAGCTGGCAAAGAGTCTGGAATCCGCGACCGGTGCAATAAGACCGCCAGTCGCAGAATGACACATGCGTGTTTGACGCCGTGTACCAGACGCAACGGCAATGGGCTAAAGATGGCGGGCTCGAGCTTCCCACGATGACCACGAATGAGCGTTGCAAGCGCGAGTTGTTCCATACGGGAGAAACCCGCCAATGGCGAATGCTCCGCGAGATACGCACCATGTGCCTGGTGTTGCGTGTGCGAAATGGAAAGACCGATTTCATGCAACCGGGCCGACCAGGACAGGAGGGACCGTTCAAAATCCGTCAACTCCCACGCGACGCCGATTTGGTCAAACCCATGTAGCGCGGTCTGTTGTACTTGCTCTGCCTGGGTTTCGTCCACGTAGTATCTGACGGCAAGAGCGTCAACCGCCGCCTCACGAGGGTCGTGGTGCTCGGCTCGGCCTACCAGGTCCCGCAGGGCCCCCTCTCTCAGCGCCAGGTCAGACACTTGCATATGCTCGATTTCAAAACTTCGAAAACACGCCATCAAGATCGCCACACCGCCCGGGAGTACTTGCGCCCGCTTTTCCGAAAGACCCAACTCCGTAAGCGCGCGAGCGTCGCCCATGTCCTGCATGATACGACGTAATCTTTTCAGGCCAGGCAACGTCACACCACTCGTCACATGACCAGTGTCGATGAGGATTTGCTCAACCGCACGAATTGTCCCCGATGATCCCACGACCTCTGACCAACCGGCAGCACGAAACCGCCCACGGATTGGACGAAGCTGCAACGCAACCTCCGTCTCCGCCTCTTTGAAATGGGCACGACTCACTTTGTTGTTTGGGAAGTATTTCTCGCTGATACCCACACATCCACACGACACACTTTCGAGTTCAATAGGATCGTATCCAACACCCACAATGAACTCCGTACTGCCCCCACCAATATCTATGACGAGGCGTTTCCCGGTGGGGCTGGCCAAACCGTGGGCGACTCCGAGATAGACAAGCCGGGCCTCTTCGTGTTCGGAAACGACCTCAATGGGATGCCCCAACGCCTTTTCTGCATCCTGCAGAAAGTTCGTCGGCCCCTTCAAACGCCGAAAGGTGTTGGTCGCCAGCGCTCGGACATGGGCAAATGGGATACCCGCCAACCGCTGCCCGAAACGACTCAAACACTCGACGGCCCGCTGTGCGGAGGAATCATCAAGGTTGCCGTCCGCATCTAGGCCAGACGCGAGCTGCACCATCTCGCGAAGCCGGTCGATGACCTGCAGTTGACCATGTACGTATCGGGCAACAATCATATGGAAACTGTTAGAGCCCAGATCTACCGCAGCGAGAATAAGCTCGTCACTGGACCCCTGATTGGCTGGAAGCCCCACCGTCATTTGTTACGTAACCGGTAGTTGCATGCAGGATAGCCGACTGTTATTGGTCTTGCCGTCATGTTTGTCATCTCTTCGATTGCTACACCTCCCGCTCATAATGCATTACCCCTGGGCCAATGAAAAGCGTCATTCGTGTTGGAACCCCTCCACCCGTTCCCACCCGGGCTCTTACCGTGCTGGGAGCGGTGGAAGGTTCGTTTCGATCGCTCGCTGACCTCGCTGACTCGAACTCTCGCAGACTCATTCGGGGACAAAAGAAAGCGCTGCACGATCTGCGTGTCACGGTACGCCGTATGCGGACATTGTTGCGTGCTTATGAAGGTTTCTTACCCCCCGAGATGCGCCCGGCGTGCGCCAACCTCAAAACTGTCATGCATCAGACGAACCAGCTTCGGGACCTTGAAGTGCAGGAGATGATGCTCAGTACGATGCTCACTCGAAAGCGACTGGCGGCGCCGACAAGAAACGCCATCTCGATTATTCGGAACCATGTGCTGAACGGCCTGACGTCGGGCCGCGACAGCAACCAAGGTACCGTTGAGACGTTGCTGAAACATGTAAAGATTCTCTTGCACATTTTTGACGAACATCACACATGCATCGGGACCGATAGATACCTTGACATGACAGCCTCTCTTGTGCACGAAGAGATAACGACCTTCGCACGTATGGCACTTTCTCTGAAAAATCGGCACCAGATCAAGCGCCTGCACAAAACACGTCTCTCTGCCAAACGACTCCGGTACGTTATGGAACCCATCCCCGAGCGTGTCGTCGGTGTGCGCGACGGAATCAACCGACTCAAACGCCTGCAGAATCTACTCGGTGCCATCCGAGATACACAAACACTCGCCCAAACGATCAGCACCGCTCGGAACGGGCCGAGTTTGGCAAACCACGGCGAGGCCGCCAACGATGCGTTGTCCGTTGTAAGCATACAGCAAGATCGCTTGTTTGCCACATACCTTCGGCGGCGAGCTGGTGGAGAGATCACCAGACTGGAGCACCGGATATTTCGAGTAGTCGATGGACTCCGTCCCATTTAGCCAAGTTCCGTCAGCTCCGACACCAATCGGTCTTGGACGGGAATCCGATCCAACCCAACAGGCGGTGGCCGGCGTTCGTAACGACCATCCGATCGCATTTGCCACGCATATGGATCATCGAGTTCGGTCTCCAAAATCTGATCGAGTCGTGCCTGCGCATCCGGGTCATGCACGGGAGCGATCACCTCTACGCGTTTCCGAAGATTTCGTGGTCGCCAATCAGCAGATCCGATGAAATATCGAGGCTGTCCCCCATTGGCAAAGTGGTAGATACGGGCGTGCTCCAGGAAACGACCGAGGATACTATACACCCTCACCCGGTCTGAAAGACCCGGGACTCCCGGCCGCAACGAACAGATTCCACGCACGATGAGGTCAACTTGGACACCAGCCTGTGAGGCGCGATATAGTGCCGCGATGATCTCACCATCCGCAAGGCCATTGAGTTTGGCGCGGATGCGACCTTCCCTACCAGCACGCGCATGCTCGGCTTCTGCCTCGATCAACTCTAAAAATCGACCTAACATGTGTTTTGGCGCAACCAACAGTTCACGGAACTCCGTCTGCGGAGGTCTCGATGATCCTGTAAACTCGTTGAACAGATCATTGAGATCCGAAGCCAGTTGTTCGTTGCTCGAGAGGAGCCCTAGGTCGGTGTAAAGCCGAGCCGTGGACTCGTTGTAATTACCGGTACCGATATGAACGTACCGTGCGACCCCGTCGCCTTCACGGCGAACAACGAGCGCAATCTTCGCGTGTGTTTTGAGTTTCACCAGACCGGTTACGACGTGTATACCGGCCTGCTCCAATCGTTTGGCCCAATGGATATTTCTTTCTTCATCAAACCGTGCCTTCAATTCGACGAAAACGGATACTTCCTTTCCCGTCTGGACCGCTCGCAGAAGCGCATCGACAATCGCAGACGCACGGCCTGAACGGTATAGGGTCAGCTTGATCGCCACGACATCGGGATCGTCCGCCGCCTCACCGATCAACCGCAAGACGGTCTCGCCAAATGCGTCGTAGGGGTGATGTACAAGCACATCCCGCTCCGACAGTGTGTCGAAGATCGAACGATCGTTTGGTATAGGTGAGCGCGGAACGAACTCCGGGTATTTCAATTTGGGGTACGGCAAGTTTGCCAGTTGCGCCAACGATGCAAGGTCCACGAGACCGCTTGCCTCGACGAAGTCCGCCGACGTCAGCGTACTCGCATGATCGTTGTCCTCGAAAGATAATTCTCGTTGCAACAAGTCGCGAACCGCTTGTGGCATCCCTGTTTCCACCTCGATACGAACGACCGCACCAAAGGGGCGTCGGCGTACTTCTTCTTCCACAGCCCGCAACAAGCTTGCTGCAGTATCCTCGTCAATATTGATATCCCCGCTTCGAGTTATACGAAAAGCGTGGACTGATTCCACCGCGCGGCCCCGGTAAGCCTCATCAATGTATGCCGCGATCAGTTGCTCAACTGGTATGAAAATCGAACTCGAGCCCAATTTAATGAATCGCGGTATGCCGGCAGGGACGCGCACATGTGCAAAGTGGACGGGACCCTTTGACTCGCGGAGAACGACGGCGAGGGATAATGTCAAATTTGGCAGGTGTGGAAATGGGTGGCCAGGAGCCTCCGTCATCGCCTGTGGCGTGATAGTCGGAAAAATCTGTCGATCAAAAAATTGACGTGCCACGGTTCGTTCAACGTCGTCTAACTCTTTCCAGTTTTTTACATGGATGCTGTTTTCATTGAGTTTTGGCAACAACGTACGATGAAACACCCGTTGCTGCCGTACCACTAAGGGCGCTAGACGCACCGAAATAGCATCGAGTTCTTCCTGTGGACTCAAACCATCGAATGACTTTTCATCGGTACCATCGCGGATGGCCTGTTTCAACGCGCCGACCCGCACCATATAAAATTCGTCCAAATTCCCGCTGAAGATGGACAAAAACAGCAGACGCGCCAAAAGTGGTGTTCCTGGATCCTCGGCTAGTTCGAGCACCCTAGAGTTGAACTCAATCCAGCTCAGTTGCTCATTTACGAACTGGTCAGGGACAGGCTGACTTGCATCTAGTGAAGTGTCTGGTAAGACCGGTGTCTGTAGAACTGCCAACGTCGCGTTTTCGTTGCCCGCCCCGTCCACTTCGACCGCATGCGGACCTTTCTTGCGCATGGGTAGTTGGTTCGCGCGGGCCACGACAGCCAGTGCCGCCAGGGTGGGTGGGTCCCGCAAGACGGGCGATCCGACCCGGGCCATGATTTCATCCGCGTCAATCCACTTTAGGACTTCGCCATCGACGACGCGTTTGGGCGGGATATCTGTCACCAGCCAAACCTCGAGCAATGGCCGGTTTCCCACGGAAGACGTCCCGAGCAATTTCAAACGCCCCTTTGACGTCTTCAGATGTTTTTTTAGCAAAGACCGGCACGCATCCTCGCCGTCCCCGGGCACACACGGCAAGAACATTGTGCGGCCGTCGGAGAGGACCGCAATCTGCCGACCGGCGATGGCGACGAATGTTACCTCACGGCTGTCCCGAACCACACGCGCGAGATCGTCACTCTCCATGGCTCGCAAGCGTTTTTCAGCGCGCTCGTGTTTGCCGATCAATATGGTACGTAGATGGAACTGGTCTTGGACGCTGCGGAGGGTTTCTTCAAAAGCCAAAGCCGTACGACCAAAACGTCGTACCGTAGCTTCGTAGAATACGTCGGATCGGACACGTCGTCGCACCGTCACAATGTCGAGTATCAACTCCACACGGCGCCATGGGAAAATTCCCACCTGCCCCCGACGCACCGTTCGTTCAACCTCGACCTCCAAGGTACGCCGGAGTCGCAAGGGATCCGTGAAGGCTCTCAAACGTCGAGCCGGTTCTGAGGTGCCGGCGAATACATCGACGGCATTCACATCCTGAACGGACTCGTCGAAGCGTTGATCGTTCTCGCCATGTGGCGTACCTGGAGTTGGCACCCAAAGTGTTACGGCCCTGTAACCATCCGACCGATGCCGAATGCGGCACCGCACACCTCTGGCTTCCAGAACCCCATCCGGCGTGTCAAAGTACTCATCCCGATGGATATCCTGCGTGGTGCCACGGTGTTTGAGACTACCGGGAAGCGGAGCGGCTACAAGACTGTCATACCGATCGCGAGAGGGAACATCAAAACGAATCTGAGTGACTGGCGGCATCTCAGAAAATAAATCCGGCGCCTATGTATACATTCGTTCGCTCTGTGCTTCTTGCGACGGCCACGGACAAGGTATTGGCAGGGTCGATCACCGAGAAAAACACACCACCGCCAACAGCCGTATGCCATGTGTTCGAGTCTTCGCCGTCGAGGAATACGCGACCGATATCGCCCAGACCGAGCAACCCCAGTTTGGTCGGCACGATAAACGGGATCCGTCCGATGGGAATCCGCAATTCCGCATTGCCGTAGAGACTTGCGTCGCCAGCAAAACGCTGTTCGGCAAACCCCCGCAAGGTTTTCGCACCACCGATGTAGGCCGCTTCAAAGAACGGGAACCTGCCCCATATTTTGCGACCGCTGGCTCGCAATGCAAGCTGCGGGACCGTGTTACCGTTGCCTACGAATCCGGAGATCGACCCACCTACCCCGCCAAATACATCCACAACATCCCATATTGCCGGATACACATCTCCCGTCACCGAGACGGTAAATCCGTGATCGGTGTGATTCACATCGATGGCGATCTCCGCTTTACCACCCACCTGACCGAACGAGCCGGTGCCATAAGGGTTTTCTATGGTGAGCTGTGTGGCAGCATCCTCTTCTGTATTGACAAATTTGAGAATTGGTCCAAATGAAAAACTGAAACCCGGCCTTGATGAAATGGCGAGCATCGGCACAACCGACGCCTGTAGCTGCTCCACCTTCTGAAAGTTAGAGGACACGGGTGCCACGGTTTCGTTTCCGAATCCATGAAATCGGATGATCTTGATACCGGAAAGACCGACCGCCAAGCTGGCGTGCAGATTCCGCCCAATGTTCAGGAACGTACCGTCAAACTCCACCGTCGGCAGCTGCGCAGCCGTGGCCCACGCAGCACGAAGCGACATTTTCGTTTTGTACGGGTGGCTGCGAAAACCGTATCGATCATCCACGACTCCCACCCCGACGAACAATCCAATGTCGGGGCCATAGCTGAGAATCGGAAATGGGCGGGTCCAATGGCCCCAATCCGGTGGTTGGCGATGCGCAGGATCCAGCGACGGCGGCGGGTCATATTCCCGACGATCGACACGCGTACTAGAACCGGCATCGAACGTGGTACGACCACCAGTGTCGTAGAAATACACTTTGCCCCGGGAATCGTCGATCATGGTGTCCGCTCCGCCACCCCCCATCACGCGGATGGTGATGCCACCCCCGTCACCACGTACAATTACTTGGTCATCACCACCATGCATGAATACCCGCACCTCTTTGGTCTCATGCGCCGAGAACGTACGCGAAAAATGCGGCGGACCGTTGGCGGTGCCGTTCGACCCCTTGGGCGCCAGCGTAACTTCCAACGTACTGGGCCCCACCCATACCATCGTGGCGAGTTCGTCTATGTCAGTTCCGCGCACCTCAGCAAAACCTGCAAGCATGCCGTAAAATTCACGCGCCATATTGCGTAGTCCGTCTCGACGGGCACGTAGCTTTCCGGCGAGTTCCGCTCCGCGCAATTCATAAAAGGACCTTGGTAGTTGAGCGACGGCATTTTGGATTACCGCATCGCTCAACTTTGCTTGCAGGTCCACGGCGACAGAGTCCCAAACCGACATCGGAAGCGCGGTGAGGATATACCGATCCAGATCCCACCCATTCCAAGTAATGGATTCAATCGCTGGGTATTCTTCCCCAAAAAAAACGTACTTCCGATTGAAAAAATTCCTTGTGGCCCACATGACCAACCCGTCCTGATTGATAAAGGCTTGATCACGATCCTCAGGAATGGGCACCCACACGAATCCGGTGTCGCTCTCAAACCGAGCCCAACGCCATTGGCCCATGTGACGATCTCTATCACCTAAAAATACATCGAGTAGACGCGCTTTTAGAAACTCAGGTTTATGAAATCGGTTGTCCGGACTTTCCTCCACATCCCTAAAAACCCTTTCCGATCCGGAGATGAGGCGGGCTCCCGCGAATCCAGGAGTATCGTTCACTCCCTCATCCGGGTTTTCCATCATCAGCCCAAGTGTGCCGGCAAACTCCTCACGGAATTCACCAAGCAACGCGTCATCGGGCATCACAAAAAG